>JAGPDK010000230.1 GCA_018057605.1 Kofleriaceae bacterium
GCATATCGACGCTGCGTAATTGTAGGTGGCTGTTCAAGTGAACCTTTAGTCGCGGGTGCAGACTTGTATATTCAAGACGATCTACCGATTGTAAATATTCTGCCCGATGAAGCTGCGGCCTACTGCCATTGGCGCGGCGCGCGCCTGCCGACCGAAGCCGAATGGGAGTATGCCGCACGCGGTGCTGATGGCCGGGTCTTTCCATGGGGGACGCAAGCGCGCAGCAATCGCAGCAACTTGGGCCAAGCCATGTCGCCGATGCAGCGCTTACTCGAAGAATCGCGCGATCTTTGGTCGTTTGGCGCGTTGTTTTTAGCCGATGACCGCGATGGTTTTGCATTTGCTGCACCGCCTGGGAGCTTGCCGCTTGGGCGCGGACCTTTTGGCACCGAAGACCAGGTTGGCAATGTTGCGGAAATTGTCGCCGATGCTTTGGTGCCGCTCAATCCCGACAAACCGCAGGCCGAACTGCCTTGGGTGAATCCTTGGCAAGTTGCCTTACCTGGCGAATTGCATGTTGTCCGTGGCGGTTCGTGGGCGACGCCCGCATGGGTTGGGCGTAGTGACGTCCGTGATTTTACCAGTAACTCGATGGGGCCAACCCGGCCGTTGCGTAGCCCGACGATTGGGTTTCGCTGTGCTCGGCCGGTGCAGCCGTCGTTATCGGGCGCACCACGTTAACGTTTGAGTCCGTGTAACGAACCAAAATTACTGAGCGCTGCGTTTCTGGTTAACGTGCGCCCAAGCTGATGGGGCCAAATGTTGAAGTTCCGTGCGGCAGGGCCCAATAGCCTGCTTCGTCCAATGCATACGCCTTAATCTGCTGGTAGTTGGCGTTCACATTTTGTCGCTCGACGATGACCGCGGCCACCGAGGTTAAGGCCACGAACAGCGATGAAGGTTGGCTCGATGGTACCCAATCCGCGATGTCAGCAGGCAACGGTGGCACCACGAGGCTCGCCTGCGAGGCTTCAAACGGCGCGAGGTATTTGAGCACCACGTCTTGCGCCGTGGACCATGTGATTTCAGCCAAGACAGCATCCGGGGTTACCGCCCGTGGGGTCGCGGACCATCGCACGGCGCGGTTCGCCCAGCTGGCCGAGTCGATGCGCGGCAGCAGCCGTGGTGCCACGTCTAGCTGATAGTCGCCGTCGAGCGGATCGATTTCACGGATGGACATGCGGGCATTCGGACCCATCGCAAACTCGGACAGCACGCTATGGCCACCGTCGGCGGCGAGCGCGGGGACGGCTAGCGTACCGGTGCCACGGTCGCCGGTATTGGCGATACTAAAATCACGGTGCAAAAAATCTCGGTGGAACGTCGCCGCTGCCGCCGCAGGCGTTACCGGCAGGTTGGTTAGGCTCGCGCTGTACACTGGCGTTGGTTGCCACGTCCCGGTCAACGCTGCGGCGTTGCCCAACGTGACCGCAGGATTGTACAGGTAGTAGGGCGTAGCGCCAACGTCGGTCTGCGCCACCACGCCAACCGCGGCGCTGGCGACGCAGGTCACGTGCAACGTGCCTTGGCCGCCAACGACCACGCCGCTACCACAACCGCTGCTCACGACGTACGAGCTTGCGCCCGCCAGCGGCGGCAGCGTTATCGATACACTGCGAGTTGGTAACACGTCGCGCTCGCCCACCACGAGCGTGTCGCCGGGTGCAAGCTCGTGAACCACATACACCCGCGTAACCTCGTCATTCGCATCGGTGGAAAACCCACGATACGCCGCAAGCAAATACGCTGCGCGTTGATCAACCTCCAATTCGTTGGCGCCGTTGGTGGCTCGCCGCCATGCCAACGGCTGGTTGTCGGCGGTAAATGTGCCAACCCACGCTTCGCCAAGCGTGACATCGTTGTGGAAGACCAGCCGCAACGGAGCCACACCAGCATCGCCGCGGCCATCGAGGGCGCCAACGTTGGCATCTGGATCTGCATGCGTGTGACGCTCGGGGATCCCGCAACTTGCGAGCATGGCCATTACTGCGCTTAATGCACCCGTTTTACGGACAGGCCGGCGCGCGGCCGCACGCGGCGGTTCACAGGGTTCGAGCTCTGGTTGATGAATAATAGTCATTTGCCACAGTCTGGCCACCAGCGAAAACGTTACACAAAATGTGCATTCGATTTCGGCCAATTACCTGACCGGCATCGAAGCTAGTACGGCAGCGCCGTGATCAACCACAACGTCGCAAGACAAAACAACAGCGGCAGAAACGTTAACATCACGCCGATCCGAATAAACGTCGCGACCGAAACCGTCACGTCGTGTTTGCGCAGCAAATCAAACCACAACAATGAGGCCAGCGAGCCGACCGGTAACAAGCGTGGGCCAAGGTCGCCGCCAATGAGCGCTGCGAATGCTTGGGTAAATGATCCGTCGGACTGGTGGATTGCGAACGCATTAAGCACCGACATTGGGTGATTGTTGAGCACTGCCGAGCCAATGGCAGATGTAATTCCGATGGTCGCCGTCGGCGTGGTTGATGCAGCGTACAACTGTTGCAGCCAGGCCACCGCGCCGATGCGTTGCAACGACAGTGCTAAGATGAACACACCGAATAGGAAAGGGAAAATGGTCCAAGCCACGCCACCGATCAAGGCTCGTGGTGATTGACCGTAGCCGACGCTGGCGAGCGCGCAAATTGCGGCCCCGGTCGCGGCAATTGGCCAAAGCGGGACATCGAGGGCTGCGAGCACCGGATACGCGACCAACACAATTATAATGGCGGCCAACACGATGCCGGCCCCGCGTGGCACGGGCGGCTGCACCGGCCAAGTGCCGAGCGCTGGCGCATCGTCGTCGAGTACTTTGCGAAACAACCACGCCAACGTAGCGTAAGTGACAACCCAGCTGACCAGGGCAACCGGAATCATCGTCACTGCGTAACGATTAAAGCCCAGGCCGATATGATCAGCGAAGATTAGGTTCATCGGATTCGAAACCAGCAGCGGCGCTACCCCGGCACCGGCAAAAACCGCGACCACAAAGGGCAGCAAGAATTTGGGATGACGCTTGGGATAGACGGTGCGCAGTAACGCAATGACCGTTGGCGTCAACACCAAGATGGCCGCGTCGTTAGACAGCACGGCTGCGACCAAGGCAGAGAGAATAAATGTGACTCGAAACGCATGGCGCACCGGCCCGCGCGTGCGTGGTTCGATTATGGCAGCGAGCCGGTTGAGCAGGCCCATCCGGTCGGCCGCCGACGTCATGGTCATGACCGATGCCAATGTTACAAATGCCCGCCATTGCGCGGCGAGTGCCGTGGTGATGTCGGAGCTAACTACCGTCCCGGCGAGCACGGCGAAGCCCACGGCCAGGACGGCACCGGCGGTGGGGCCCCAACCATGCGGCCGCCACGCCACAGCGGCGACCAACGCGAACATTGCGCAGCACAACAAAAACGTGGCCATGAACCTACAGTACGCGGCAGCTACTGTCACGGCGAGGCGTCAGCGCCGAAATAACGCTTATTCGAAAGCGACGCGGCCGAGTTGCCCAAGCAAAACGTCGAGGGCGACCCGATTGTCTCCGCCTTCGGGCACGATCAAGTCAGCAAAACGCATCGACGGCTGCACGAACTCAATGTGCATCGGCCGGACGGTGCTGTAATACTGATCTCGCACCGATTGAAAGGTTCGGCCACGTTGTTCAAGATCGCGGCGGATGCGGCGCATTAAGCGAATATCCGAATCGGTATCGACGAAGATCTTGATATCCATTTGTTCGCGCAGCGCTGGTTCAACGAAAACCAAGATGCCTTCGACGATGACCACGCGCGACGGCGCGACGGTGCGGGTTTCAGCCCGGCGCGTGTGGGTCACAAAATCGTAGATCGGCACTTCTACGGTTTGCCCGGTCCGCAGGCCGCGCAGGTGTTCGGCTAACAGCCCACTTTCAAGTGAATCGGGATGATCGTAGTTGATGGCGGCGCGTTGCTCGGCGGTCAAATGCCGCTGATCTCGGTAGTAGGCGTCGTGTTCAATCACGGCGCAACGCTCGGGCGGCATCGCGGCCGCCAGTTTGTGCGCGATGGTGGTCTTGCCAGAGCCGGTCCCGCCGGCGATGCCAATTACCAAACGGTCGCGGCTGGGCGGAGGGATTGTGGTCACGGCTGCGAGCTATCGCACGCACAGGGTCCGGTTGGCAACGCGCGCCCGTCGCCAACTTGCAGCCGTGGCGGGCAGCGCGCTGGCATGCGACATTATCTCGGCCTGGACAGGCGCAGCGCTACAAGGTAGGAATACACCTTGGCCGTGGCACGATGCCCGGCAGTGGCCCGGTATTGCCGGCAGGACAGTATGAGCGAAAAATATCCAATGACCCCGTCGGGCTACGCATCTATGCGAGTCCATCTCAAACGCCTCAAGGACGTCGATCGTCCTGCGAACTCCAGGGCGATCGAAATCGCGCGCGGCCATGGCGATTTGTCCGAAAACGCCGACTACAGCGCTGCCAAAGAAGAGCAGGGCATGATCGAAGCGAAGATTCGTGATTTCGAAGCCAAATTGGCCCAGTCCGAAGTCATTGATCCAACCAAATTGTCAGGTGATCACGTAAAATTTGGCGCGACTGTCACGCTCGAAGAGAGCGACAGTGGCGAACGCATTACATATACGATTGTCGGCGCGCATGAAGCCGATATCAAACGCGGCCGTATTTCGGTGGGTGCGCCACTCGCACGCGCGATGATCGGCAAGTCCATCGGCGACACCTTGGTGATGGATAATCCCAAAGGTAAACGCGAATTCGAAGTGACCAAGGTCGAATGGATCGAAGTGCCGGCGCTTGATTCGTTAACGTAACGTTTGGCCGTTGAGTGGGGTTAGCTGTGCGCGTCTTTTAACATGCGGCGCGCCTGGTCGCGCACCGCCATGGAATAGACGGTTTGGGTCGGCACCAGCTTGAGTTCGTGTTTGGGCATCAGCCGTAAGATGCGTGGAATCATATCAACGCCAAGGCGTGGGTTGCCCAGCAAGGCTCGCCGAATCTCGGGCACTTGCAACCAGGTGCTGTTGTTGCAAATGGTTTCTAACAAGGGCCGAGGCAACGTGCCCATGCGGGAAATTCGCGCGACTTCAGGCGGCGTGACCCGTGGGTTGCGTAACAGCGGTTCCCACACGGTTTTACCGTAGATGCGTTCGAGTAAAATTCGCTCGGCAAGATCGCCTTTGAGTGCAAACTTCACTTGCTCCGCCATCGCCAAGTTTCGCAATCGTTCATGCGCTGGTTTGGGCCCCGCGGCACTGTCGTCTGCGGCACTGTCGACGTTGGCACCGTCGTCAGCGGCACTGTCGACGTCGGCACTGTCGTCAGCGGCGCTGTCGTTAGTCGCTGTGTCGGCCACCGCCGCGGCCGTGGTTGCCGCGGCGGCCGCAGCTTGCAAGGCTTGGCCAAAGGTCTGCAAGGCATTGTTGGTGGCGCCATCGAAGTCCACAAATTCAATGCCGACCCCGACCGAGGTAACCATGATTACGCGCCCAGGGAGTACCAGTATTTTGCCGTAGCCCGACAACGCCACATCGCATTCACAAAACGCTTCGAGGGCTACACCTGGGGCAAACACGCCACCGGATTTCCACGCTAACATTTGTGCCGCAAGACTAGTTGCGGCGGCCAGGTCGATTTCGACGCGCGGCTTGGGCATGATCTAAGCATAAAACGAGTGCTGGTGCGGGAGGTACCGATGCGCCAGGCGATTGCTAGATTATTTGAAGGGACCACCGCGGCGGCCGGGGCGGCCGCGTAGTGGCCCTACGCCATCATCATGTGAGCCGCCGCCGCTACCACGCTTTGCCCACCATCCACCACCAGGGTCGTGCCCGTAATGTACGCAGCGGCGGGGCTGCGCAAAAACACCGCCGCAGCGGCGATTTCTTCGATCGCGCCAAATCGACCCAGCGGTACGGAGGCTTTGGCTTTGTCGGCGGCGCTGCCGGCTAACCGTCGCATGCCTTCCGTCTCGGCGATCGGCCCGGGTGCAATACCGTTGACTCGGATGCCAAATTGGCCCCATTCAACGGCAAGATTGCGCGTCACCGCATCGACGCCAGCTTTTGCCGCCGAGGCATGGATTTGCAGCGGCGTACCGCCGTAGTGCAGCGTCGCGCTGATATTGATAATCAAGCCGCGGCCACCAAGGCGCAGTGATTCGAACGCCGCCCGGGCTACGTTGAAGGTGCCGCACAAATCGATGTCGACGACCGTACGAAAGCCGTTGGCCGAAAGTGCTGCGGCTGGCGCGAGGAAATTGCCTGCGGCACCATTGACGACGGTATCAAGATGGCCAAATTTTGCAACTGTCTGCGCGATGGCCTCGTTCACCATGTCCGGTTGTCGGACATCGCAAGGCACAAAGAAAATTTCGCGGCCGGTATATTTTGACATTTCAGCGGCGGTTTGCGCTAGCACCTCGGCTTTGCGGCCGACGAGACACACGTCGGCGCCAAATTGCGCCAGCGCTTGCGCAATGCCTCGGCAGATGCCCGTGCCACCACCGGTGACCAGCGCAACATGGCCAGCCAACAGATTGGCTTCAAACGCCGCAAGCGGCCCGGTGCGCACAATTTGCAGCGCGGTCATGACTTCACCTTTAGTTGCCACATGTAGTGATACGGGTTTTCGCGGACGAAGCCGCGGTCGATTACCTCGAAATATTTGGTCAGTATCTTGGTGATTTTGGTCGCGGAATAGGGGTAGCCGAGTTCCCAGTAATGTTCGGGAATCGGCTTGTGCCGCCACGGCAGCATGAATTTGTGACCCAACGTCAGCATGTGATCGCCCCACCAAAATGCCCAGCGCACGCGCAATCCGCGATACGGCAGCGAAATAAACACGTGCGGGGTTGCGCGTTTGGCAATCGCAGCCAAGGCCGCTTCGAATTCCGCGAACGGAATATGTTCTAGAATTTGAAACGCACAAATCGCATCAAAGCGCAGATCCGCTGGCAACGAGGTGTCGAGTTTGGTTACATCGGCGACGTAATCGACGTCGCGGCCTGCATCAATGTCCAAGGTTTTGACATCGATACCGGCGCGCTGCAAATAACTGCGAAAAACCCCCGAGCCTGGACCAATTTCGAGTACCCGCTGCGGCCGCACGGCCATCACGGCGCGGATCTGGTGCCAATACGACATCCAGCGTTCGCGGTCATCATAGCGCTCGAAATCGTAGTGTTCGGCAGCGACTTGCACCGCGCGGTTATCGACCACCGCGGGTAAAATCTCGGAGTTTGCCATATGCGTAGGTAGCGCGAAGTGTGCAGGCCTACAAGGCCTAACCCGTGCATGAATGTGCGACGAAAAAACCGCTCTTCCGCGCGCCGTGGGTTGAATGCCAATAATAGTCCCGTGCTATTTGAATGTCGCGCAGATTGCCGCGCAGAGCGCCGGGCAGATGGTCGCGCCGAAGCGCCGGGCAGCTACCATGGCTGAGCGCGGTTTCGTGGCACGATGCATCGTGGCGACAACTACCAGTAAAGGTTTTTCACGGGCGCAGTTTCCGGTTCATCTTGGCGCAGTGGCACGTATTGATCGGTTACCTGAATTCACCGGCGACATGGCTTGGTACCAAGCCTACGACGCGCGATTCGCTCAGCTCGATGGCGGCGGACGGTTGGTCAGCATGCATGGGTTTCGTGAAAGTTGGACATCGTGGGAAATGCATCCGCACGGTGAAGAGCTGGTGCTGTGTACTGCAGGCACCATCACGATCTGGCAACAAACCGCCGACGGCAATCAGGCTGTGGTGTTGCAACCTGGTGATGCTGTCATCAATCCAGCCGGGGTTTGGCGCACCGCCGACGTCGCTGCGCCAGCTACCGCGGCTTTTTTTTACGGTCGGCGCGGGTCCCGAACATCGGCCGCGTTAGTCCGCGCTACGCAACATCGCCTCGACTAAGCGTCAAGGCGCACACGCCGACACGGCCTTTCCCAAAAGCGCGCGAGCACAAATCGGCTCGATCAGAAAATGGACATTCCGGCTAAATATTTTTCACTTTTTTGATGATCATTCCGCCGGGTTATCGAAGCGTACGTACCTGATGTTGGCTGCATGCCAGCCCGCCGCGCGTCACACCAAATAGTCGATGCACCTCGCGTAATCGATCGCTTCGCCGGACCATTTTGAGGTGTTGGTGTTGGCCGTAATAGCGAGCGCCGCATGGACATCGCGTAACGCCGCAAGGCCACGGCGCGCGCCAGTGTTGTTCGGGCGGGCGGGTTGCGCCTTGATGATCCGGTTGCGATGGTCGAAAAAAATCCAGCCATGGGCATTGGCTTCGACCCGGCAGCCGCCTTCGTGTAGCAGCGTGTGGTGAGCACTACACAACAACATGAGATTCGCTAACGCCGTTTCGCCGCCATTGGCCCAATGCTCGATGTGATGACCGTCGACGTAGCGGCTATGCGTGCAATCCGGAAAGCGGCAGGTGCGGTCGCGCAGCAACAATGCCCGCTTGATTGCGGCTGGAATCGTCCGGGTTTTGCGACCGACCGACAGCGACACGCGGTGCGCGTCGACGGTGGCAACCACGACGCCAGCGTCGCAGCAATAGCGTCGCGCGGTGGAAGCGGCAATGATTTCGCCGTCGGCCAGCGTCGCAAGGTTCGACGGTTCCGAGGAACCGTGCAGGCCGGCGGAAGGCCCCGTGATGATGATTTCGACCGGCGTGCGCTGAGGTCGAGCACCACGCAAGCGATCCTGGATAATGTCCATGAACGCATCGGCACGTTGCCGGCCACGGTCGG
>JAGPDK010000231.1 GCA_018057605.1 Kofleriaceae bacterium
CCCAGGCCTTTGGGTAGTGACCACCGAACAAATCGCGCGGGCCGCACCAGCAATTCGAGTGGTGTTGGGCGATACCAGCGAAGTGCCTGCCCGTGTCGTTGGTGTTGACAGCCGGCTCGGCATTGCACTGCTCAGTGTTGGTGATGCAACCGCGCCAACGCCGGCGTCGATGCCTGGCCCCGTAGCACTAGCACTTGGCAATTCTGACGACATCCATGTTGGCGAATGGATCACAGCGGTTGGCGACCCGTTCGGTGAAGGTGCCATGGCAACGGTTGGCACCATCTCATCGCTCGGGGCTGCCCCCGGTGCGCTCGCAACGGCAACTGGCGAAAACGACCAAGCCACAATGCCCCTCGGCGTGGCGCTCCACAATGCGCTAGGGTACCGCAGCTTTTTTGTGACCGATGCGCGGATTCATCGTGGCAACAGCGGCGGCGCAGTGCTCGATACCGCTGGCAGCGTCATCGGCATGGCAATTCTGCCGGCGGACGGCGGCAGCAGCAACGAACTAGCGTTTATCGTACCGATCAATCGCATCAAAGAAGTCCTGGCACCGTTGCGCGAGCGCGGCACGGTGACCCGGGCCTGGCTCGGAGCGCTGGTGCAACCGGTCAATCCAGATCAAGCCGCCACGGCCAACTTGCCGACCGCCACCGGTGCCCTCGTGACCGAAATCAAAACTGGATCACCGGCCGCAAAATCCCCACTCCGCGTCGGCGATATCATCCTGCGCTGGGACGATCGCAGCGTCGATCACCGCACCCTGCCCTATGTTGTGAGCGCAAGCATTCCAGATAAAGTAGTGACAGTGCAAATCTGGCGTAGCGGTGCGGCAACCACGATCAGTGTTGCGCCCGAACAAATGCCGGAGTGACCGCAGTCGATCTGCCCCCGTGCCTACGACTGAACTTGCAAAAATCGCGCGAGCACGGTTTTGGTTCCAACCGAAGGGAAGTCAACCACGGCCTTACGATCAACGCCGTCACCGGACGCCGTGATCACCCGGCCAACGCCAAAGGCAGCGTGACTCACTTTGGTTCCCGTTGCCAATCCGTTCGGGCCGCCAGTGCTGCTGTGCCGACGGCCGGCACTTGAGTTCACGTCGAAAACCGGTTCATCGTCGTCGAAACTGCGTTGATCAAATTCATCGCGGGTCGGAGTCCGCACATGCACCGGGTTGCGCGCAACCACCGGTGCCGCAACCACGGCACGGACCGCGGCAACATGGGGTGGGCCACCGAAGCGGCCATTGCCGCCGCCATCGCCGCGACTACTAGGACGGCTGTCATAGCCACCATCGTAGCCGCCATCAAAATCATGCCACGCATCTTGCAACACTGGGCGTTGCATCCGGCCACCACCACCCATGCCTGTACCCGCCGTCGGCATCGCGCGCGAATTGCTGCCAGCTACACAATGCGGCGGCACATCATCAAGAAACCTCGACGGCGTTTGAAACCGGATATCACCCCACACCCGTCGCGTCCGCGCCCACGTCAGCGTCAAGCGATGCTTCGCTCGGGTAAACGCCACATAGGCCAGCCGCCGCTCTTCTTCGAGCTGAACATCCGCCGATTGATCTTCGCGCTCACGCAGCGACGGAAACAAGCCGTCTTCCATGCCGGCGACATACACCACCGGATACTCCAAGCCTTTGGCGATGTGCACCGTCATTAACGTGACATAGTCGGTGCCCGCCGCTTGGTCCGATACCGACGCCAACGCGATACGTTCCAAAAATTCGTCGATGGTTGCCGGCGGTGCGACCATCGCGGGTGCCGAATCAAGCGCATCAGCATCAAGCGCGGCAGCGTCTGAATCAAGTGGTGCGCCGTCCGTTGCCGTGCCGCCAGCGTCGATTTTCTCGCTCGCGTGCGGTGCTGCCGCCGCTACCGTCAACGGTTCCGCATCGTCTTTGGCAAATTCACCAAACATCGCAGCGCCGCTACCGTTGGCGCGTTCGTCGTCAAAATCTGACGCCGTGGTCACCAGCTCCGCCAAGTTGCTCAAACGATCGCGAGCTTCTTCGGTGTCTTCAGCTTCAAGCTTGGCCCGCAGCCCTGAACGCTCCACCACTTGAATGATGATTTCTGCGACGGAAGCGCCAGCCGCCATTACTGATGCAAGGCCATCCATGACATCCACAAACACTGCCAACTTTTTGCGTGGCCCAGCGCCAAGGCCCGAGACCTCGCCGCGCACCGCCGCACGCGCCGCGGCCATCGTCGACGAACCATCTGCGCGGGCCGCCGCACGCAGCCGCTCCACCGTTGCCTCGCCGATGCCACGCGCCGGCACGTTCACAATCCGATCAAACGCCGAATCGGCCGCAGGATTGGCCAACAACCGTAAGTAGCCAATGGTGTCTTTGACTTCTTTGCGTTCAAAGAACGACACTGCACCAATTACTTTAGCTGGCACCCGGCACGCCCGCATATGTTCTTCGAGCACCCGCGATTGCGCGTTGGTGCGATACAACACCGCAAAGTCCGATGGAGAATAAGGCCCTTCATCGAGCATGCGGCGAATACCCGAAGCGATAAAATAGGCTTCGCCGCGTTCATCGCCAGCGACGAACTGCTCGATCAAATCCCCACCCTTGGATTCGGTCCACAGTGATTTGCCACGGCGATCCTGATTGCGCGAAATCACTGCATTCGCGGCATCCAAGACCACTTGGGTTGATCGATAGTTTTGTTCGAGCTTAACAACTTTGGCGTCGGGGTGGTCGCGATCAAAATCCAACAGATTGCGAGGATTGGCCCCACGCCAACCGTAGATTGCTTGGTCATCATCGCCGACCACCGTCAAGTTGCGCGTAGCATCGGCAAAGCGCCGGACCAAATCGTATTGCACCGAATTGGTATCTTGAAATTCGTCAACCAGCACATGGCGGAACATGGTGCGGATCCGTGTGCCGACGAGTTCATCATCAGCCAGCTTGATGGTTTTGAGCAGAATATCGTTAAAATCGACGGCGTTTTCTTTTTCGAGCTGGGCTTGATACTTGGGAAAAATCAACGCCACGTACTCATCGGTGAACACACCGGTTAGCTCTGTTGCCGGATCAACGCCGCGATTTTTGGCCCGGTCGATCCGCGTCAGGATTGTTCGCGGGGTAACGTACTCTTCGATTTTCGCTTCTTTCACCAGGCGGCCGATCAGCTTCATCTGATCGTCATCGTCAAAAATGGCAAAGTGTTTGGTGAGGCCAACACGCTCCGGCCACCGCCGTAACAAGCGCGCACAGGTGGCATGGAACGTACCGATCCACATGGCATCTGCCGCACTACCCAACAAGCCGCGCAATCGATGCCGCATTTCATCAGCAGCCTTTTTGGTAAACGTCACCGCAAGAATCGTCCACGGCTCAGCTCGGCATTCCACCAAGTGCGCAATGCGGTGCACCAACACCCGGGTCTTGCCGGTACCTGCACCAGCAAGCACTAATAGTGGGCCATCCACATGAGTGGCCGCTGCATATTGCTCGGGATTTAGCCCACGCATGTCCATCGCTCCAGCGGTTTACAACATCTGGTCGACCGACAACGCAAAAATCGAAATTGATTTCACGCAAGATCGCCAGCGCTGCCGAAAAAGCAAAAAACCGCAGCTTTCTGCGGTTTCTTCAGCACCAGTCGCGACACCGAGCGTCGACGCTGGGCCTGTTGCCGGGCCTACTGCGCAGTTTGTCGGAAGATGAACGGGTAGTTCACTTGCACGCTGCCGCCGCCCTTCGGCGCTGGGAAGGCAATCGCTTTGATGACGCTGGCCACACAGTTAGCAACATCGCCACTCACGCCCTTGCCGCTTGCCGTTGCAACCGTGCCGTTTGGCGAGATGAGGAATTGCGTCATAACGGTACCTGCAAGGTTCTTGTCAACCAGCAATTGTTTTTCGTAGCAGTACGAGAACTTCGCTTCGTTGCGCTTGATGTAGCGACGAATGATGGCTTTATCCAGGTCGCCTTGCGAGTCAGGTTGACCAATCGAAACCGAAGGCACCGAGGCCGTGTGACCACGACCGCCGCCGCGACCGCCACCGACGCCATAGCCAGAGCCAGTGCCCGAGCCGTGACCAATGGTGCCATAACGACCAGTACCGATAGTGCCCCAGCCCGTGCCACCGCCGCCTGGACCAAAGCCCGAGCGACCGAAGCCGAAGCCACCGTTCATTTCGCCAGCTTCATTGCCGAGCAAGCCGCCGAACACGTTGGCGTCGTCAAAGCCTGAGGATACGTCGCCCGTGCCAGTGAGGGACGAGAAAGCGCCACCAGCTAACAATGCGCTCGAACCGAGGATACCTGCGGTACGTGCCGATTCAACCGCTTGGGTACGTGCGAGTTGCTCTTGGTCCGACGTGCGAGCCATCTTGTATTGGCCTTCGGCGCGGGTCGAATCTTTTTTACCCATCTTGCCTTCATCGAGTGCCATGGCCGTGCCGGTGCCGCCCGATTCTTCAGCGCCGTCATCCGGCTTTTCTTCTTCTTTTGGCGGTGGAGGATCATCCGCCGAGGTTGAAGCCGAGCGCATCGAGATGTCTTCGCTGTCCGCCGAATCGGTATCGCTTGCGGTGCCGTCGTTACCGGCCATGTTCAACAAGAACAAGAAGCCGATGTGGGCCAATGCCGAGCCGGCAAAGAACACCATGATCATCGCTTCAAACGTTGCGAACAGCGGACTAACATGGCGGCGAGGTTGTGCAACCGACGACACCAAGAACGTGGTTTGGCCCGAACGAACTCGAATCCGCGCTTTGGCTGGAATCGTCATTTCGAGTGCGCCAGCAGTTGAACTCGAAGGGCGTGCGCGACCTTGGGCCGCCGCATCCGATAGGCTCATTGACTGGCCGTCGAGGGACATTTCGCCTTCCATACCTGGAGCGAAGTTAAAAACATATTCGTTACCGCGTGGCTCAACCAGAGGGAACGATGCGCTAGGTGCCGAATCGAGTGGGAATTCAACCTGTGGGTCGCTGCCGATGCGGAAGCGAGGCGTTGTATCGGTTTCGCGACGCATGCGCACCAACGAGTAAACGATACCGGCGAGGCCAATAATTACCCCGAACAACATCAACCAATCAAAGTTGAGGTTGAGCATTTCTGGGCGGAACGACCAGGCTGGTTTTTTGAGAGTGCCGGTCCAGGTTTCATACTTCGCGGTGTTGTACGAAGCACCGCTGATGGCCGAGGTGAAAGCGTACGCGCTACCAGCCAAACAAATTGCCGACGTCACAAAACCGATTTTGGTAACAGCCGAAACCTTGCCACCTGAACCATTCATGCAGTGCTGAACTTTCACCACCGAGTCGCCAAGCATGGCAGCAACTTCGATCGCATTCGCACCGCCGACTTCATCGATGGAATCCATCCCACCTTGAAACATAGGTGCCGCCGAGGCGTACGGAGCCGGCATCGCTTGTGGCGCCCGCGCCAATGGGGCGGAAGCAGCATACGCTGGCGCCGGTGCAAAGGCCGGTGCTGGTGCTTGCGCGGCATAACCAGGATTTGCGGCAGGCGCACCGAACGGCGAACCGGTTGAGCTCGCTGGGCGCGGCGCTTCAAACGCTGCGGCTGGCGCGGCCATTGGAGGCGCCATCATCGCTGGCGCTTGCAGGGCCGATGCGGCAGGGAAATCAGCGCCTTGCGGTGCAACGTCCGCTGCTTCTTCGGCACCAATCGTAAGTTCGATACGGGTTTCACCGACAAGAATGGTGTCGCCAGACATCAACTTCGCTTTGTTAACCTTTTGGCCGTTTACAAACGTGCCTTTGGTTGAACCCAAGTCAATGATGCTTACATCACCGGGGCCGTTGACCTCGATGATGGCATGCATGCGACTGACGGTTTCGTCATCGAGCTTCAAGTGCGCCGAGGGCACCTTGCCTAGCTTGATGACGCTCAGTGTGAGCCGCTCTTCGCGGACCAACTGGTCGCCTTTGAAAATTCGGAATGAGAGAGGTACTTTTGCTCCGGCCATAAATGCTCCAACAGTCGATGGATACTGAGCCGAAGCGTGTGCAGGTAGTCGCAAAAACGCGACTAACCATCACACTACAAGTCTTCGGCCGATTTGATAATTTCAGGAATGAAGTCTTTGCGAATCCGAATCATGCTTGAGTGTTTGCCAAAATCGCGAACGTCGACGTTGCTACCTTCTGGCTTAATTAGATCGCCTTCGATCGTGTCGCCCGAAAAGTCGTACGTCTTCACCGCCGCCGGCTTTTTATCTTTAGGTTGCGCCGCAGCTGAACCGGCTGTGGCCGCTACCAGAGACACCAAACCAACAAAAACGAAACCAGCAGTCATGAATTGAAAGTGTTTACGCATAATCGACTCTCCCTTTGGGATTTTCCGATTGATGGTACACGCATTCATCTCAGCGTGTAGGACATCGTTCGAGTGGTAAGGTTCCATCTTTTTGAAGATATTCGTGGTTTTGTGCAGAATCCGGGATCTCGTCTAAAAAACTTTATAATTCAGAATACTTAGAACTACTTAGTCGGAGCAGCTGGCGTCGCCGGTGCTGCTGGCGGCTGGGCCGCTTGGTTCTTTAGGAAGTTCGCCATCATCGCAATATTCTTATCGCATACGGTGATGTTTTCTTTGGCTTCCGCCTTATCCGAGTCGTTACCGGCCTTGGTTTGAAATTCTTTGAAGTAGTCGCGCGCCGTGCTGTAGGCGGCTTGACCGGCTTTCAGATCCGACTGTTTCGAAGCTTTAAAGTCTTTGTAGAGCACGCCAAGGTTAAAAAACGCTTCGCCGCGTCGACCGTCGAGGTCTTTGGCTTTTTTATACTGAGCTTCCGCCCCATCAAAATCGCCAAGGCCACGCAAAGCGATACCCAGACCAATAACGGCGTCGTAGTTCTTTGGCTGTTGCTCCAGCACTTTGCCAAACTGCTCTTTGGACGTGTCATATTTGCGAAAGCCGAGCGTGGTCAGACCAACATTCATGCGGGCTTCCATGAACTTTGGATCGAGTTCCACGGCATTCAAGAACAACTTGAGCGCTTCGGAAAGATTGTTGCGACGTAACAACAACAAGCCGCGGGCATTCTTAAGTGGGGCGAACTTCGCATCGCGCTTTTCGCCTTCATCCAGCAGCAGCTTGGCGAGGTCAAGGCGGTTCTTGTTGCGCTCCCAACCTTCCAAGTAGAACAGCCCGAAAACCGTGTAGGTCCGAACATCACTACTATCGACGGCTAGGGCGCTCGACAAGTTGAAGCTGATCTCTTCAGCGATTTTATTCCAGGCCGGACCTGGGGAGGTCTTGCGCAGGTCATCGAGCATCGCGGTTGCCAGACCGACGTACGCACCGGACAATTTGCCCGATGAGTCTAACGCGCTCTTCCAATATTTCTTGGCGTCTTCAACCTTGCCAGCGCGGTAATAAATGCCGCCCAAGTTCGACAACGAATGAGCATGGGTCGCTTTGACGCTGAGCGCGCGGCGGTAAGCCTTTTCGGCGTCTTCCGACATGTCACAACGTTGATACGACAAGCCAACCATGTAGAAGGCTTCTACTAACTTCGAATGCTCACGCGCCACCGAATCGAATTTTTCGGCGCTTTGTTTGCACGCTGCACTGCTCCAACCGGCTTTCTCGTTAGCGTTAAACGACTGCAGCGCAGCATTGTAGTCGGCCTTTTCGTCTTTCGAGGCCTCGCGTTTAACTTCGGCAGGAACGGTACGCCCGTCGGAACCACCATTCTCCCTTTTGACGTCAGGCGGTGGAGGCACGTCGCCTTTGAGGCCCGAACTGGTTTTTTGACCACCGCCACAAGCGGTGAGTGAAGCCGCAGCTGCGGCAACAAACGTGAGTAGTAATGAACGAGTACGCATGGAGTAATCCTTAGCCAATCGAGAATCAGTCAAGCTTGATCGGCGCTTCGGTCGAGGTCACCGGGGCCACTTGGTCAGGGTTGTCACGCAATTCAAAGGCAGACGGGAATTCATCAGGTTTGATCTGACCTAGTTCACGTTCGCACAATTTCGACCATTCGCTGAACCAGCCCAATTCGGTCGACTTGCGGAGGCAAGCGCCAAAGAGGTTAAGCGATGCAGCTTCCAACGGATCGGCTTTGCTGGTGAGCGCGTCGCAGTACGCTTCCACTTTTTCATCAGCAAATTCGCCCGTGCGAACGTCGGTTGGGATTTCGGCCGTGAACAATTGGTCCGAGAAGTTCTGTTGAACTTGGCCTAAGCGTGCCGCCGACGCGATGGCATTAGCAGCTTCTTTGGTACCAATGACACTTTCGTATTTCTCGCGGGCAGTCGAACCGGCTTTGGCTTTTTGCTCAAACCACTGCGTGAATCGCGTCATCGATTTGGCAGCAATAGCCTTGTTCTTCGGATCGAAGTTGAGCCCGGTTGGGAACTTCATCGACAAATACGTCTCATAATCTTTTTCGGCCAAGTGGAATTTGGCTTGGGCGTAGAAGTACACGGCCGCCGCTTCGCCATCGCCCATTTTGCCTTGGCGTTTTTCGAATTCCGAGATTGCCTTACCAAACGAAGCCATCGCTTCTTTTACTTTTTTCTCATCGCGCGGCACCACGGTGAGTTTGATCTTCGAAGAATCGCCACATTGGGTTGGCTGCTCCGATGACTTACGACGTTTTTGCTGGCGCACTGCGCGTTCACGTACGATCCGCACACACGAACCATCAACGGTTGCTACCGCGCAGGATTGCGCCCACAGGT
>JAGPDK010000671.1 GCA_018057605.1 Kofleriaceae bacterium
GTTGTTCTTGTTATCGTTGGCCGACCGAAAACTCGATCAGCTATTTGTTGAAGAATGGCCCGGCGCGCTCGAAGATCCAGGCCATTCCGACGCCGAACGTGGCGCATGGTTGGTGCGGCTCGAAACTACGCTAGTTGAACACCTCAATGAGTACGGCGACCGACCCGCGCCCAAAGGTGTTGCTTCGTCACCCAGCCTGGGTCGGCGCGTGGCCCGCTGGTTCGCGCCTTTTACCGCCCCTTTCATGATCGCAGCGCTAGCGCTGTGGCTGTTCCCTCGACAACTGGTCCAGCATCCGCGTGATTTTGCGGTCATTGCTAGGCGGGCGCTGATCCAAACCTTGCTGCGGCCGCTGCTGTTTTACGGCATTGTTTCGACGCTGATAGGCTACACGGTGCTGTTCGTAATCAGCAAAGTTGGTGGCGCAGGGGTGCGGCCCGATGCGATTTTGCGACAAATCGGCGGTTCTTATGTCGTCGCGTTGGCCCCCGCGCTATCGGCGTTGTTGTTCGTTGCGGCCTCGGGTAGCGCAACCAATGCGTGGCTTGGCTCCATGGCCCTCACCAAACAAACCTTGGCCCTTGATGCGCTGGGTGTCGATCGGCGCGCCTATTTGTGGGCTCCGGCATGGGTCACCGTCGGTATTGCGTATCTTTGCGTGGCCTGCATCTTTGCGTTTGGCATGATCGCCGGCGGCCTACTGGTGTGCCGCACCTATGATATGCCCAACGCCTGGGCCGTACTGACCAGTGATTTTATCGACCCCAGTCCGGCGCGCGCGCCCTATGCCTTGCGCGCGGCTTTTTTGGTGTGGATGTATGCGTGGGGAATTGCATCGGACACGGTTGCCAAAGGTGGTGCGCCAAAACCCGAAGCTGACAGCGTGACGCGGGCGATGACGGCGAGCGTGGTGGCGTGCACGTTGTGGGTGGTGGCATGGGAGTTGATTTCGGTCATGGTGCTTTTGCGCTCATGATTGCGGCGCAGTCATGAGCGCGTCGCGGTTGCGGCATCGTGTCGGCTTTGGCGTGGCCGGTGCACTGCTGGTGGGATTGCACGTTGTGGCGCTCGCGACCTTTGGCCGGAACTGTCGGTCACCCAATTTATCGGTGGATCTGCAGGGCGCCATGGCCGATCAAAAGCGCAGCCTCACGGGCACCGTGCCTGCGCAGCTACGGGCTCGCACCGTCCAACGCTGGGAGTCGCCCGACGGGCCGGGGTTGCAGCGCGTGCGTTGGTCGATCGAGCGGCGCGGTGGGCAAATCGAATCGGTGGCAGCAACCCAGTTGGTGGGGCCATTTATCGACCCCGCGCATGTGCCATGCAGTGGTCGCGTCGTCGTCGGTCAGGCGTTGTTGCAACTTGCCAACGGTGAGCCCTCGACTGGCACGGTGGCGGCTGTGTTAGCGCCGCTGATCGACGACAACTTACGTGGGGTTAGTGTATTTGGCATCGGCGCTTATCGCCGTGTAGGTGCGTTGACCGTGACGTGGGCACAAGAAAGTAAACACGCCGACGATCGCAGTATGTTGCCGCCTGCACAAGCTGGTGCTGATCGTGGTTATGCACGCATCACGTTTGATCTCCATTTTGATCGCATCGTTGTGCCCATGGTGTTGGCGCTTTTGCCCGAGGTCCATGCCGGGCAATTGACGATGAAAATGTACTCCCGCGGGCGGGTAGAGATTGGCAACCGCGTGTTGCAGTGGGCCAGTGACAAACTGGGCGGCAATCAGCTTGTTACGAAATTGGCGCGACAGGAAATGGGCCAACTCGTACTCAACGCGCTAGCGCCACCACCGCCGGTAGCGTTGCCTGGTGGCGGCACCTTGGTGTTCACCTATTGTGATCAACCGCTGCAAATCGTCGACAGAAAATATGCCAGCTTGCCGATGGCGGTGCAAATCATGGCATTGCCCGCGGCACCTACGATTTTGCCGCCGGTGTTTGGCCCCACGCCTTGGCCCGCGGTACCTGCAACAACCAAACTTGCGCTTGATCTTTCGCTTGACGGTCTCAACAGCATAATCTTCGAATGCTGGCGCCAAGGGCTGCTCGATCGGGTGCTCGGTGACGCCGGGCTTGACCGGTCGTTCAATACCGACCCGCTGGTCACCGAATTTCTTAGCGTGCGCATTTCACCGTTGCGCATGGCATTGCCACCCGTGGTATCGGTGCAAGCTGGCCAACTGATTGTCAGTTCATTAGCCGTAGCTACGCTTGCCGATCAAGCGGCGCCAGCCAAACTGCTGGGGCACGTGTGGTCGCAACTGGCGCTGCAATTTGCAGGCACTGCCGCACTGCCACATGTATCGCTGCAAGCGCTTGCGCTGACATGTGAGCCTCGCGTCGGCCATCTCGAAGCGTGTTATCCGCTGCTGACGCAAGCGGTGGCAGGGCGTACCAAGCAGTTTGACTCGCGCTTAACCAACGCACTTGCTGGCGTGTTGTCGAGCATTTTCGTTGGCACCGAATTCACCGCGCCCGAGGTGCCCGGTACACTGCAGCTATCTGAAGTAATGA
>JAGPDK010000003.1 GCA_018057605.1 Kofleriaceae bacterium
GTGGAAGCGGCAATGATTTCGCCGTCGGCCATCATCGCAAGGTCCGGCGGTTCCGCTGAACCGTGCAGGCCGGCATTTGGTACCAGCGGCACAATGTATCGAGCTGCGACGCTTGCATGCGTGTGGCGTACGCGACCCAGAGTTCCTCCATTTTAGCTGTTGCCACTCGCGACATCGCCGCGGCCTGCGAATGTTCCATACAAATACGCTATCACCCGCTGTTTCGACGCTGTGATTGGCGCCATGTCGCTCCCTTCGGATCAACTGTAAGCCGACCGTTCATCTCTCCGTGGTGCATCAGATGGAGTAGTTATGGCAGGGCAGCAGCGCCATCACGTCCGAAATTTCCAAGATATGAAAACAGCTAGGAAAAAATATCTGCGAACTGAGAGCATTGATCAGCGGGCAGGTCCCTGATCAATGTCAGTCAGCAATTTCACGCAATTTGCGCAGCTGTTCGCGCGCACTGTCACAATGCCCGGCAGCTTCGCGTAGTGATTGCCGAATAAGTTCAAACGAACTGCGGGGCAGGTCTTGGGCGTATTGCTCAAACTCCCCTTCGGCCGCCATTACTTCGATGCGCAAACTTGATAACAAATCGTGTAGCGATGCGGCAGTCTCCGTCGTCATTGCCGCAATTTCGATCGCTCGTTTAACTTTGAGGCTGCCGGCTTCGGCCGAAAGCGTGTCTTCGGCCCGCTGCAACTTGACGCGCAGTTGGTCGCGTTCGATTTCAAGCATGGACAAATCGGATTCGAGATCTTCCATGCGCCGCCCGGTATCGGCGGAAAACTTGTTGGTCCGGTAGACCCGCAATTCGGTCTGCAGCTGCTCGATGCGGCGGCGCAACACTCGGATTTCGACATCGGCTTCGGCGCTGTTGCCGGGTGCTGTTGCGGGGGGCCGGCCGATGCCTAGGCTCTCCGACATCGCGTCGGTCGTTGGCTGGCCAAACACGGGCGGCGCCACCGAGATCGATCCACTTTGCCGAGGTATGCGCAAGGGTGCTGCCGGTTGCGGCCGACCCGCGGATTGGCCGCCGGTAAGCCGAGGCGGTGGCACCACCGGCGGGGGCTGGCGTCCGGGCATGCCGGGCGGCGGGGCCGATTGCTCGCCAAGGTCAACAAAGCGCAACCAAAGGCTGCCACAGCGCAGTGCATCGCCGTGTTTAAACAGATGGCTGGTGACACGGGTTTCTTGGTAGAAAATGCCGTTGGCCGACGACAAATCCTCAAGAACGTAGCCACCGCCACCCCAGAATAATCGCGCGTGGTAGCGCGATACCATGGCGTCATCGGTACGAATTTCGCAGTCGGTCGCACGACCGATTTTGATTTCTCCTGCGCTTAGGTCGACTAAACCTTCCACGCCTTGAGCATCGCGCCATAAAATCCGTGCCACAGACTCACTACCGTATGCCATTGTGAGGCCACAGACAAGTTTGCTGCAAATCGCAACGCGGGTTGCTTTGTATCTGGTTAGCCAAGCGACAGCCCACGCTCAAATTGTTGGCAGATCAGCGCATCCTGACAGCGCCGCCGTGTTAGCCAGTGGTTATGTGCGGCGTCTTTGGCATCCACGGCCACGATGAGGCGGCGAATATTGCCTATTTGGGTCTCCATGCCTTGCAGCACCGGGGGCAGGAGTCGGCGGGCCTGGTCGCCTGTGACGGTCGGATGCGGCGCGTCGCCGCCATGGGGCTGGTGTCGGATACGTTCAATCGCGATTCGCTAGCGACCTTACCGGGCGCCACCTCGGTCGGCCACGTCCGGTATTCGACCTCCGGCAGTTCCGAACTGCGCAACGCTCAGCCCCTCATGTTTGAGTACACCGGTGGTTCGATTGCAATTGCCCATAACGGTAATCTGGTCAACGCGCTCGACTTGCGCGCCGAGTTAGAGCGCGACGGTTCGCTGTTTCAAACCTCAAGCGATACTGAAGTTATCGTTCATTTAATGGCCAAAGCCGCGCGACCTGACGTGTTGGGCCGTTTGCAGGAAGCGCTAACCCGGGTGTCGGGATCTTATTCGCTCATCTTGTGCACCGCCGATGGCACGATGATCGGCGCGCGCGACCCCTATGGATTTCGGCCGTTGGTGCTAGGCCGGCTCAAAGATAGTTATGTATTGTCGTCGGAAACCTCATCGTTCGATTTGATTGAGGCCGAATATATTCGGGAAATCGAACCGGGCGAAATTGTCGTGTTCAAAGATGGCGGCATGACCAGCTATCGTCACCAAGAGTGGATCGCCGAGCTCCCAACATCGCGCTTCTGCGTGTTTGAACACGTATATTTTGCTCGCCCCGATAGCATGCTCAACGGCTTGTCGGTGTACCGATCGCGCGAACGCATGGGGCGCCGGCTGGCCCAAGAAAGCCCGGTTGACGGCGACGTCGTCATTGCGGTCCCTGACTCTGGCGTACCCGCTGCGATTGGTTACGCCAATGAAGCGAAGATCCCATTCGAGATGGGGCTCATCAGGTCGCACTATGTCGGCCGCACGTTCATTGAGCCGCAAGAATCGATTCGGCATTTTGGCGTGCGCTTGAAGTTGTCACCGGTACGCTCCGTCGTCGACGGCAAACGCATCATCGTTGTCGATGATTCGCTGGTGCGCGGTACGACGTCGCGCAAGATCGTCAAGATGCTGCGCGCTGCGGGCGCGCGTGAAGTGCATCTGCGGATTAGTGCGCCGCCCATCACGCATCCATGTTTTTACGGTATCGATACTCCAACCCGTAATGAGTTAGTCGCTGCATCCCACACTGTCGAAGAAATCGCGCGTTACGTCACCTGCGATTCGTTGGGGTATCTGTCGCATAACGGTTTAATGGCCGCCGTCAAAGCCGAAAGCGACGGCAAGAGCTATTGCTCGGCGTGTTTTACCGGCGACTATCCGCTGCCCCTTGGGGTCGGGCCTGCGCCGCGTCCGGGCCTTGTCAACTTGCGCCTCGCCAAGGTATGAGTATTGCCTCATGGCGATTGAAGGCGTAGAAACCCGATTGATTCGGCAAAATCTCAAGGAGTTGTCCGGCAAAACCGAACAACTCCGGAGGTTACTTTGACATCGATCATAAACGGCTGAAGATCGAAGAACTCGAATCGGTTTCGTCGAATGCCAATTTCTGGGACGACCAGAAAAAAGCGCAGAGCACGCTCAAAACCAAGAAGCAATTAGAGGTTGTCGTCGGTGCTTGGGACACTCAAGTCCGCACGTTGGCCGACGCCGAGCTGTTACTCGATATGGCCGAAGAAGCCAGCGACGCCGACAGTGCGCGTGAAGCCGAAGGCCAAGTTGAAGGTGTGCGCAAAGCGCTCGACGACTTGGAATTTCGTCGCATGCTGTCAGGCGAGCTCGATGGCAACGGCGCCATCGTGGCGATCGCATCAGGCGCGGGCGGAGTTGATGCCTCCGATTGGGCCCAAATGTTAATGCGGATGCTGATTCGCTACTGTGAACGCAAAGGTTGGAAGGTTACCGTGGTGGACGAAACACCGGCGGAAGAGGCCGGCATCAAAGGTGCGACGTTTACCGTGGCTGGCGATTTTGCCTACGGCCTGCTCAAAGCCGAAATGGGCGTGCATCGTTTGGTGCGCGTGTCGCCGTTTGATGCCAACGCCCGGCGGCAAACTTCCTTTGCAGCGGTCACGGTGACGCCGGATATTGATGATGATATAGAAGTGGATATTAATGAAGAAGACGTGAAGGTTGACACCTATCGGGCCGGTGGTGCCGGTGGCCAGCACGTCAACAAGACCGACTCGGCGGTGAGGTTAACTCACATGCCTACCGGCATCGTTGTGCAATGCCAAAATGAGCGTTCCCAACATTCCAATAAAGCTACGGCTTACAAGATGTTGCGGGCACGGCTGTATGATTTTGAATTAGCCAAACGCGAGGCCAAAGCCGCCGAAGACGCCAAGTCACGGCTCAAAATCGAGTGGGGTTCACAAATCCGATCGTACGTGTTGTTTCCCTATCAGCAGGTCAATGATCACCGCACCGACCTCAAGATTTCCAACGTGGACGGCGTGCTCGATGGTGACATCGACGACTTGATTCGCACGTATTTGCTCAAAGCTACCAGCTAAGTGACCGCCAAATCGAAGGCGATGCGATCGACGCGTGGCTAGTAACCCTTCCGCAACGCAGCCTTTTTGGGTGGGATTTTGCGTGCATGCAGTCGCTAGTGTTACGATATTTTATGCAATCGGACGGCCGTCGTGATTCGTTGGCTTAGGTTGGCGACAACCTGGGTTGCCGTCGCGGCCATGCTTTGCATTGGCGTGATCGCTGGCCTGTTTTTGGTGGCCAACAGTGGCTGGGTGGCGATCGCGATACCGCCTTGGTTACAAGACGTGTTTGGGCAACGGCCGCGTGAAGTTTGGCTGCCCGCGTTGATCGCCGGTTGGTTGCTTGCGGCGATCTTGGCCGGCGGGTTGCTGGCTGGGAGTCTGTATTATGTTTGGCGGCGCCGGCAAAGCGAAGCCACGGTGACCAAGCTCGAACGCGAGTTGGCGCGCTTGCGCAACTTGCCCTTTGACGCCCCGGCGCCACTCGAAGATTTACCGGAAAAGCCAAACGCCGTAGCCGCGCAAGCGATGGCGCGCTGGCCCGGCGAGGGTGGAGTGGGGCCGTAGATGGGCGCTGCAGTTTTGGTTGTGCTCGCAGTTCTCGGCGCCTTGGCGATCGGCTTGTTGTTGGGGCGCTACTACGTGCCCGACGATCGCATGTTGCGACGCACGGCCCGGCAGAGTCGGACCTACATGCGCACGGTGATGCACCTGATTGCACGCGATCGCGACGCTGCGATTGTTGAGTTGCGCAAGGTAGTTGAAGAAAACGTCGACGATATTGAGCCGTATTTCGCGCTGGGTTCGCTGTTTCGTGCACGCGGTGAACACGAACGCGCGATCCGTGTACATCAAGCGCTCGCGCTGCGGGAAAAAGATCAACGGACGTTGCGCATGCGAGCGATGTTTGAGTTGGCGCTCGATTTTCGCGCGGCCGGTATGCCGCGCCGTGCGACCCGTGCGTTGGAAGAAGTAATTGACGACGAACCTGGCCATGTTGAAGCGTTGCGGGCGGTCGCCGCTTTGTACGAAGAGCAGGGGCATTTTGAACAGGCCGGCACTACCGTCATCGCGCTGGCGGAAGCGGATGGCGCGCAATTCGATCGGGTTGGCCGCGCCCATGCGTTATTCGTCGCTGCGGCACAAGTTGCGATTGCCGACGGTGAATTGGATCAAGCGCGCGAATTATTGAAAAAAGCCCGGCATCACGCTGATGATAATGCGCACTTTCTGGTGGCAGCCGGCGAATTGGCCGCGGCGCGGGGCAACTACAGCGGCGCGCGTGAGCGTTGGTGGGGCAGCTTACGTCTCGCCCCTGGGTTGGCACCGCTGATTGTCGAAAAGCTTGCAGCCCTACCGGCTGGCAATGCCGGCATTGCTGCCGAACCTACGGTCCCCTCCGACCCCACCAACCACAGTCATGACCTGGTCTCGGCGCCGGCGCACCTGGGCAGCGATGTCGTAGCAGAATTGGCCAAGCTACAACTCGAGCTCGGGCCGCGGATTGAATTGGTGCTGGCGCAAGCTCGTTTCATCGTGACCCGAGATCAACCGGCGCAGGATGCGTTGCAAACCACGCTCAACCTGTTAACCCCAGAGTTTGTTAACTCGGTGCCGGCGCAGGTGATACGCGCCAAGTTGGCGCTGGGGGGCACCGACCCAGTTGCCCAACACGCGGCGCTCGAAGCGTTGGTTGCCGACGCTGGCCCCTTGGCGTGGGCAACGGGTGAGGCGTGGCGATGCAATGCGTGCGGTACTCGCGTCGTTCGCTACGCCTGGCGCTGCGAGCATTGCCGTCGCTGGGCAACGCTGATGTCGGCAGTAGCGATCGAACCGGCGTTGGTGCCGCGAAGTATTGAGACGCCACGCGATCGCCGCACGCAACTGCGGCCGGCCGCGAACCTCACGGCCCTGGGCCTGCCAACGCCATCGGTTGACGGCTTGCCACGTACGTTGACCGATCGACCAAGCGTGCTGCGCCGCGCCAGTGCGTGGCTCAATCGTCGTTCGCGTCGCGCCAATGCGGAAAAAAAACGCATATCAGCTGACTGACGCCGAGCCGCTCATGGCATGGTGCGCAGGCATCCGATGAACCCACCCGAGTCCCCACCTGAGTCCCCATCTGCGTCTGTGGCAACGCCGATTGCTGATACGTCAGCCCCGTCAGCGCTACCCGTTGCGGCAGGCGGGTGGCGCAGCAAAGTGCCCATCCTCAACCCGACGCTGACCCGGTTTTTGGCCAATTGGGGCTTACCGCTGTTTGTCGTGTTCATTCTGATTGTCGGCCGCTCGGTGCTGTTGCCGTTTATCTTTGCTGCGCTCATCGCCTACCTATTGGCGCCGATTGTCGCCTGGATGGCCGAGCGCAAAGACGGCACCACGCGAATGCCACGCGGCTTGGCCATCATCGTTTGCTACATCGCATTTCTCGCGGTGTTAACCGGCTTCATGTTCTTGTTGGTGCCGCGACTATCTAAGGACGTGGCTCGCATCGGCAAAGAAGCGCCGGCCATGTACAAGCGCATCAACGAAGAATGGACGCCAGGATTGGCGCGTTGGCTGGAACAACGTTTTCCGTCGCTGGCGCCGCCTAAACGTGATGCCGAGGTCGCGCCGATTGTGCCCGATGTGCCGTTACCTCCCGGTACGGCCTTCACCATGACGCCGCTGCCCGACGGCCGGATGGCCGTGGCGTTGACGCCTGGTGGGGTCGACATCAAACCCATGGCGGGCGGCATGTTTCATGTCGAAATCAATGAAACGCCGCCGGAGCCACTGACGCTCGAAGCCAAACTGCGGGCTTGGGTCGCCAAAGGCCTCTCGGGTATGCAGAGTAAATCCAAAGATCTAGTCAAAGCTGGACAAGCACTGGTAGCCGCATTGATTAAGGGCATCTTCACGTTTTTTCTCACCCTGATGATTGGCGCGTTTATTTTGATTGATCGCGAGAAGCTTCATAGTTTTTTGCGGTCCCTGTTTCCACCAGGTTTTCGTGAAGACTATGACGAGATTATTCGCGATATTGACAAAGGGCTGTCCGGCGTCATTCGTGGGCAATTGTTAATCTGCCTCATTAACGGCATTTTTACTTATATCGGCCTAATCATCTTCGACGTCAAATACGCACTGATTCTTGCGGTTGTGGCGGGTGTGATGAGCTTGGTGCCGATTTTTGGATCAATCTTGTCCTCGGTGCCGATCGTCTTGGTTGCCTTGGTATCGAGCGATACTGGTATTGACGTATTTCGTGGTGTCGCGATGGTACTGTGGATTGTTGGCATTCACTTTATTGAAGCCAATCTGCTCAATCCTAAGATGATCGGCACGGCGGCCAAGATTCATCCAGTGTTGGTCATCTTTTCGTTGGTGTTCGGCGAGCATGAGTTTGGTTTGGTTGGGGCGCTGCTCGCAGTCCCGGTTTTATCGTCGATTCAGGTGATATTTTTATTCCTGTACAAAAACCGATGGACCTTGCCACCGGGCGGCCGTGGTGGCGCCACTACCACCGGCCCAACGCCGACCGTGCCCCCGCCAATGCATTCGGCGTCGCAAGCCGCAATGCAGCCGGCATCAACCAGTGGTAGCTGACGCGCTGCGGATCGCAGCCACGGTGAATTGCCTCGTGAATCGTCGATGAACAAGCCGCATCGTGGTCAGCGGCTCGGGGTCTACGTGCATTTTCCGTGGTGTCGCAGACTCTGTCCGTATTGCGATTTTGCCGTTGAAGTCGTGCCCAAAGAGCCACCTCACACGGCCTACCGCGATGAGATTTTGGTCGAACTTGAAGCCCGGGCCGAACCGTTTGCAGGGCCACCGTTGGTCTCGATCTACTTTGGCGGTGGCACGCCCTCGCGTTGGCGGCCCGACTGCTTGGCGGATGTCGTCACGCGCATTGCGCAACGGTTTGCCGCTGCGCCGGCGAGTTTAGAAATTACCCTTGAAGCAAATCCAATCGATTGCACCGCTGTGCAGCTTGACGCTTGGGCGGCGGCGGGCATTAATCGTATTTCGATCGGTGTGCAGTCGCTGACGGCAACGGAACTTACACGGCTGGGCCGTGATCATCGCATGGGCGATGGGTTAGCTGCGGTGGAATTGGTTGCGCGCGATGGCCGCTTCATCGTGTCGTGCGACATTATTTTTGGCACGCCAAGTGGCGGTGTGCCAGTTGCGCCTGAGAGTTGGGTGCCGATACTCACCGCGCTGCCGCTTCAACATTTGTCGGTCTATGAGTTGACGATTGAAGCCCGCACGGTGTTTGGCAAACAAGCGCAGCTCGGCAAGCTGCGGACCTACGACGAAGATGTGCTTGCGGATTTGTACACGCGGACGCATGACTTGCTCACCGACCAAGGCTTCGAACACTATGAAATTTCATCGTACGCGCGGCCAGGCTACCAAGCGCTGCACAATTCCTTGTACTGGACCGGCGATGATTTCCTTGGCCTCGGGGTGGGCGCGGCTTCCTTTCGCACGCTGGCCGATGGCAGCGCGCAACGCAGCACAAATCCGAGGCGCTACCAACAGTACACGCAAACGCCACGCGTCTTGGATGTGATGCACAGCACGGCGAACCAACGGGCCGCCGATTTGCTTTGGCTAGGCTTACGCACCACGGTCGGCGTTTCGCAGCGCGACCTCGCTCGCTGTGCGGGTTTGGAAGCGATACTCGTGGCCCAGGGGCTAGTGCGCTGCGTCGGTGATCGAGTAATTCCGACCTTGCGGGGGTTTCTGCTCGCTGATTACGTGGCTGGGCGTATCGTGCAAGCAGCGCCTGCAGATCCATAGGACATTCGGGCCCTCCCAGGGTACACTGCGCGTTCAACATGAGTGCTCAGGAGCTAAATCGTCGCGCCCAAAAAATACTGCACGCCATCGTGGCGGAGTATCTCGATAGTGGCGACGCCGTGGGTTCGCGGACGATTACGCGTCGCCATGAGTTGGGGCTGTCGCCGGCTACCGTGCGCAATGTAATGGCCGACCTCGAAGATATGGGGCTGCTGGTCCAGCGCCACACCTCGGCCGGCCGGGTGCCGACCGAATCCGGCTTGCGTTTTTTTATCGATGCATTGGTCAAAGTTCGCGGCCTACACCCTCGAGAAAAAGATGAAATCCGTGCGCGCATCTCGTCGACCCACACTGGGGATGTGGTGCAGCGCGCGTCGCAATTGCTCGCCGACCTGACTCAGCATGCGGCGGTGATTGTGGCACCCGATCCTGACACGTTGCGGTTGGGCCAACTGCAGTTTGTACCTATGCGCGATGGTAAGTTGCTTGCCGTCTTGGTCACGTCGGATGGCCGCATCGAAAACCGATTGGTGACGACCGATACGCAGCTTGATGCGCGGCGGTTGGAGTGGATTCACAACTATCTCAATCAAATGCTCGCGGGCATGACGATCGAGGAGGTCCGAGATCGGCTCGAACGCGAATTGGCTGATGATCAATCGCGTTACAACGTAGCGGCAGCGGAAGCCTTGGGTTTGGGTCAACAAGTTTTTAATGAGCACACGGAACGCACGGCCGAGATTGTGGTAACCGGGCAGGCCAATCTTGTTGGCGCCGATATCGCCGGCGATGACCGCAGCGCCGAACAGCGGCTCGCCCAAATGCGTGAATTGTTGCGCACGTTGGAAGACAAAACCTCACTGATCCGGCTGCTCGAGCGCACGCGTTCCAGCGAGGGCATTCAAGTCTTTTTGGGTGCCGAGACAGCGTTGGGGGCCCTTACCAGCTCCTCGGTGGTGGCCGTGCCGTATGGTCCCGATGAAGCGCCGATTGGCGCCATTGCGGTCATTGGTCCGATGCGTATGAACTACGCCAAAGTCATGTCGGTCGTCGATTTTACCGCCGAAGTCGTGACCGAATTGTTACGCGACAAATAGCTGGTTTGGTCGAGCGTTTTGCTTGGGCGCAAAACTAGATCCGGCGGCCCAAGTAAGGTTATTGTCTTCAGGTATGAGCACGGAAACACCGACTGAGCAGAACCTTGAAATGCAAGCCGCGGATGCGGTTGCCGCCGCTGGTGACATCACTGAAATTCCAGTCGAGGTTGAGGCGCCCGACGCTGCCAACCTCGCGCAACAGGTGATGGCGCTCACCGCCAAACTGGCCGCGGCCCAGCAGGACGCGCGCGAGCAAAAAGATAAATTTTTGCGAGCTGCGGCCGATACCGAAAATCAACGGAAGCGTGGGCGGCGCGACGTCGACGACGCCAAACATGACACGCGCGTCAAAGTGCTCAAGGAAATTTTACCGGTGCTCGACAACCTTGAGCGTGCGGTGGAACACGCCACTCAAGGTCAATCGGCGACGGCTGGCGAAGCCGGCATGCTCGAAGGGCTCCGGTTGGTGGTTCGGCAATTTGCGACGGCATTTGAACGCCTCGACATCACCACGATCGTCGCCGAAGGCCAGCCATTTGATCCGAATTTACATGAAGCAATCTCGCAACAAGAAACCGTCGATGCGGCGCCTGGCACCGTGTTATCGGTGTTGCAACGCGGTTACAAAGCCGCTGATAAACTCTTGCGGCCGGCATTGGTGGTAGTGGCGAAAGCCAAGTCGGAATGAGCAAAGTCATCGGTATCGATCTCGGCACGACCAACTCCTGTGTTGCAGTCATGGATGGCGAGTCGGTTTCGGTGATTGCCAATTCCGAAGGTGCGCGCACGACGCCGTCGGTGGTTGCGTTTGCGGCGTCGGGCGAGCGGCTAGTTGGCCAAGCCGCGCGACGCCAAGCCGTTACCAACGCTGAGAATACCGTGTTCGCAGTGAAGCGCCTCATGGGGCGTAAGTTCGAAGATCAGGATGTGCAGCGTTATATTTTAACGACGCCGTATGAAATTGTGGCTGCAAAAAATCATGATGCGCATGTGCGGGTGCGTGGTCGTGATTATTCGCCGCCCGAAGTTTCGGCCGCGGTGCTCGCCAAAATGAAGCAAACGGCGGAAGATTGGCTGGGCACGACGGTAACCGACGCGGTGGTAACCGTACCTGCCTACTTCGATGATGCGCAGCGCCAAGCAACCAAAGATGCTGGCCGCATCGCCGGCCTCAACATCCTGCGGATTATTAATGAGCCGACGGCCGCGGCCTTGGCGTACGGCGTTGAGACCCGCAATGCGGAGCGCGTGGCGGTCTACGATTTAGGCGGCGGGACGTTTGACGTTTCGATCTTGGAATTGGCCGATGGCGTATTCCGTGTGCGATCGACTGCGGGTGACACATTTTTGGGTGGCGAAGATTTCGACAACCTGATTGTGGAGTTCCTGCTCAGCAAGTTTGCCGAGCAACACCCGGACGTCGACTTGCGTGCGGACCGGCTAGCGCTGCAGCGGCTCAAGGAAGCCGCGGAACGCGCGAAAATCGAATTGTCGAGTGCGTACGTGACGGCGATCAACTTGCCGTTCATTGCGGTGGGCACTGAAGGCCCATTGCATTTGCAACTGTCGTTCGAACGCATCGAACTTGAAGGCTTAGTGGAGTCGTTGGTCCAAGCGACGATTGGCCCGTGTGAGCGGGCGATGCAAGATGCCGGGTTGAGTGCACGCGATATTGATGTAGTGATTCTGGTGGGGGGGCAAACCCGCATGCCGCGCATTCAAAGTTTGGTGGCGCAATTGTTTGGCAAAGAAGCCAGCCGCCGGGTTAACCCCGACGAAGTTGTCGCTGTCGGCGCCGCAATTCAAGGCGGCGTGCTCACGGGTGAAGTACAAGATGTGTTGTTGCTAGATGTGACGCCGTTGTCGTTGGGGGTGGAAACCGCGGGCGGCGTTTTTACCCGCTTGCTGATGCGTAACTCGGCGGTGCCGGCCCGCGCCACTGAAGTGTTTTCAACTACGATTGATAATCAGCCCTTTGTGAACGTGCACGTGTTGCAAGGAGAGCGCGAAATGGCCATCGACAACAAGTCGTTGGCAAATTTTGAACTCACGGAAATCCCGCCAGCGCCGCGTGGCGTGCCGAAGATCGAGGTCGCGTTTGATCTGGATGCTGACGGTTTGTTGCGAGTCTCCGCGCGCGACCTTGGCACCGGCCGCGAGCAATCTATTGCGGTCGCGCCGACGACGGGCCTCCAGGATGCCGACATTGAACGCTTGATTGAAGAGTCGGTGCAGATGGCCGATAGTGATGCGCAACGCAAACGCACCGCCGATGCGCGCGTTAAAGGCGAAGGTTTGCTGTATTCGTCGGAGCGCGCGCTTGCGGAGTTTGGTCATTTGTTACCGGAAGCTGAACGCGGCTTGCTAGCGCAAGAGCTGATCGATTGTCGTGCGGCATTGGAGAGCGACGACGCGGCGGCGATTGAAGCGGCGGCAGCACGACTTGACACCGCAGCGCAACGGATCGGTGAAGCGATCTACAGTGGCGTTGATAGCGGCGAGGCACGGTAGGTTATGGCGCGGCGCAAGCGTGACTACTACGATGTGTTGGGGGTGAGCAAGGCGGCCAGCGACGGCGAGATTAAGCGTGCGTTTCGTGAATTGGCTCGTCAACATCATCCCGATGTAAATCCTGACCGGCACGATGCCGGCGAACGTTTTCGCGAAATCAATGAAGCCCATACAGTGTTGAGTGATGCCAGCCAACGGGCGCGCTACGATCGCTGGGGCCATACCGACGGTAGCGCTGAGGTTTCGGGGTTTGGCGCGGTCGTCGATGCCGCGCAAGAAGTTATCCAAGACGTCTTGCGTCGGCGCAAGGTAAAACAGCGTGGCCGCGACTTGCGCTATACGTTGGAGGTTACCTTCGAAGAGGCGGCCTTTGGCTGCTCAAAAAATATTACGATTCCACAGCCCGCCACCGAGGGCCAGGCCGGCACTACGCGCGAGTTTACGGTGGTGGTGCCAGTGGCGGCGAAGGATGGCAGCGTGAAGATGATCCGCGGTGAAGGTGAGCCCGGGCGCGGCGGTGCAGCGCCAGGCGATCTTAACGTTGTGGTGCGGGTGCGTGAACACGCATCCTTTCGTCGCGATGGTTTTGACGTGCGCAGTGCCCAGAGTATTGCGTTTACCGATGCGGCGCTCGGTGGGGTGATTGAAGTTGCCACAATTGATGGGCCGGTCAAGATGCGCTTACCCGAAGGCACGCAGCCGGGCCGGTTGTTCAGAGTGCGTGGCAAAGGCGTGCCTCACGGTCCCGGTAAGCAAGCGCAACGCGGCGATCATCTGGTCGAGATCGCGGTAACCGTGCCAACCAATCTTTCGCCGCGGCAGCGTGAGTTGATCGAAGAGTTAGCACGCAGCGCCGGCGACCTACGTCCGGTCGCACCAAAGCGCGGGTTGATTGATCGCATGCGGTCGTTGCTCGATGACTGATGCGCCACGCGCAGCGACTGCGCTCGACGCTGTGCGCCCTGACGTTGCGCAAGTCCCGGTGCCGGCGACATGGCGCACGTACGCGTTGCACATCGGACTTTTTACTGCTGCCTGCGGCACTACCTATTGGAAGGGTGGGGTTGCCTTTGCGGCGAGTTTGATGGGCATCTTGTTAGCCCATGAACTCGGGCACTACGTGGTGGCGCGTTACCATCGTGTCGCGGTTTCGCTGCCGTATTTTATTCCGCTGCCACCCCAATTCTCCTTGGGCACGCTCGGCGCGGTGATTCGCATGCCCGATGCAATCACCGATCGCCGCAAATTGTTTGATGTTGGGGCGGCCGGCCCGATTGCGGGGATGGTGGTGGCGCTGCCATTGTTAGTTATCGGGCTGCAGCATTCCCACGTCGGGCCGATCGAACCCGACTCGATGATCGAAGGCAATTCGCTCCTGTACGCTGCGTTGAAACTTGCGGTGTTCGGTCGTTGGCTGCCTGGTGAGGGCATGGACGTGCAGCTGCATCCCATGGCGTTTGCGGCTTGGGTTGGGTTGCTCGTCACCATGATAAATTTGATACCGATTGGCCAACTCGACGGTGGTCACATCGCACACGCCTTGTTGGGGCCACGCCACGAAGCGTTGTCGCGGCGCTTACATGTCGCCATGCCGATTGTTGGCGGCTTGGCTGGCACGATGCTATTTGTCACGGCCCTGGCGGCAGGGCAGGCGGGGCTCGCGGCGTTGTCCTACGCGTCGCGTGGCGTGATGCCGTGGATGGTGTGGGCGGCGATGTTGTGGTGGATGCGTCGGGGTAGTGATAGGTATCACCCGGCGACCTCGGCCGTGCCATTGGATCGTCGTCGGCAATGGGTCGCGTTCGGCCTACTGCTATTGTTCATCGCAATTTTCACGCCCGTGCCTTTTCGTTCCCCGTTGTGACCAGCGGCGCGCGATACTAAGGACTTGTGCATAAATTACAGACCCTGCTTTGTGCCGATCTTTGTGCCGATTCATCGCGACTGGCCGCGTTGCGCGTCAGTCACATACCGGCGGGTCGGCGCCTTCCTCGCGCCTGGGCATTCACTTGGCTCGACCCAAATATTGGCTCAGTAATTCATTTCCAAGGCCTAAGGACTTAAACCTATGACTGAGTCTTCCGCAAACGCAGCATTCCCGGCTCCCAAGGTGCACAGCGTGGAGCTCACCGCAGCGTGGGCCAAATGCGTTAGCCATTGGGACGACGAACAGCTGCATCAGCGCGCGCTGCAACTTGCAGCGCTGCAACAAGGCTATGTTTGGTTAGCTGGGCGCTATGCCGCGGTTGCCAAGCAACGGCCTGATGATGGCATTGCGGCACGGCAATTGGAGCGATTGGCGCAAGCCACCGAAGCTGCGCTGGCGGCATCTATGACCGCGCCTGCGGCCCGCTCAAGGCGCACCCGCAAGCAGGTCAGTCCCGTTGTGGGCGTGATGGTGGTTCTGGTATTTTTACTAATCAGCGGATTTGTGATTATGCGTGTACTGCGATCGCCTACCAGTGCACCGGCGAGTACCATGGGGATACCACGTACAGGCCATTGAACCGGACCCAACTCGGCGTTACCCTCAAGTGTGGCGCAAGTTGACTTTGCAGAGCGGCAAGTAACGCTCAAAATCGTCTACTACGGCCCGCCACTGTCGGGCAAAACTAGCAATCTGCGTAACCTCCATGGTCGCGTCGATGCAGCGGGCCGCGGTCGGCTAGTTACCATTGACACCCGCGAAGATCGCACCTTGTTTTTTGATCTGTTGCCTTTGTTTTTTCGCGGCTCGGGGTTTTCGTTTCGCGTCAAGGTTTACACCGTGCCTGGCCAAACCGCACATGAAGCGACCCGACGTGTGGTGTTGCATGGCGCTGATGGCGTGGTATTTGTCGCCGATTCTTGCCCATCGCAAGTCGACCATAATCGAAGTGCTTGGCAGAACTTGCAGCGCAATCTAATGGGCGCAGGGTTGAACGTGCCGGTCGTGGTGCAATACAACAAACGCGACTTGGTTGACGCTGTGGATTGGGCCAACATTGACCGCTTCGCTGACGCCCCGCATCAGTTTGACGGCGTCATCACGGAGAAAACTTTTTTGCCTGCCTCGGCGTTGGCCGGCCAAGGCGTGGTCGAGACATTTTTAGCGATCACCGCTGCGGTTTGGCAGGAGCTCGACAAACAACTCGACTTAACGGCGCGCTTTGCGATTTCCCGGGCGGCATTCATTGAGGGCATCAGCGCTCAAATGGGCGGAGCGGCAACGTGAGCGCTGACTGGCCCGATCCGTTAACCGTAGCGCCGCAGCGGTTGTTATCGATGGACGAACTGGCCGAGGTCTGTCGCGGGTTTGCACCGCTGCTGGCAGGTCCCTTGGCAATTTGTTTGGCGTCGGCGCCCACCGTGGTGGTTGCCGGCGACAGCGCGGCGATGGCCTCACCAAGTCAGCAAGTGCTGGTGTTGTGCGTCGGTGAGCCGGCCTTGGTCATTCACTGGCGTAGCGCTGAGCCACGGGACGTCGCGATTATTACGGCGATGCAAACGGCCCTCGAAATTGCCGCGCATCAAAGTTTCGGTCGCGAAGTTGCGATGCAAACCCACGAGGCCGCGATGGATGTTAACTTCGACGAAGTTACCCAGGCCAACCAACAACTGGCACGTTCGGTGACTCGGTTGGGTGAAGTCGATCGGCTCAAAGCGCATATCATGGCAAACATGTCGCATGAACTGCGCACCCCGCTCACCGCGATTATCGGTTTCACGGAAATGATGGTCGATGGATTTGCTGGGCCGATTACGCCGGAGCAAAAAGAATATTTGGCGACGATCCTCGCAAAATCCGAACAGTTGTTGGGGCTCATCACCACCGTGCTTGATGTCGCCACGCTTGATTCTGATCGGCGCGAGCCGGCTCGGTTAGTGTCGCTCACCGAAGTCGTGCGCAGCGAACTCGCAACCTTGACGCCGACGATTCAGCATCGTCGACTGCAAATCCAGGTGCGTGCCTACACCGATGAATCGGTGGTCGGTAGCCCGCGGCAACTGCGGCAGATCGTGAATTGTTTGCTTTCCAACGCCATAAAATTTTCGCCGGATGCCGGCGTGGTCGAAGTGGTCGTTCGCGTCGAAGCGGCACTGCTTGCACATGGTGCGTTGGTGTTGGAGGTGGTTGACTCAGGTGTTGGTATACCGGCCGACAAGCTCGTGCATATTTTTGAGCCTTTTTATCAGGTTGATCCCAGCTCAACGCGTGCGTTTGGGGGCACCGGCATCGGGCTAACGCTGGTGAAAGCCTACGTGGAGGCGCACCACGGGACAGTCGCCGTGACCAGCACCGCGGGTCAGGGTTCAAGCTTTCGCGTAATTTTGCCGCTGCCACGCGTCGAGCGTTGATCCAGCATTGCTGCCCTGGTGCGAAACTCGACGGTGAGGTAGGTTCTGGCCGGCGCCACGGCGCGACTTTCATGGCTTCCTTGTCACTTACTGTAACGTTGATTTTGATCGCTGTCGGCGTGCTGCTATCGGCGTTCTTTTCCGGCACCGAAGTCGCGATTTTTGGGCTGCGTCGAGTGGATCGGGATCAAATGACCAAGTCCGAGCGCGCGGTTGATCACCGGGCGTTGACCCTGCTTGCGGTACCGCGGCAACTCATCGCGGCCGTGCTTATCGGCAATGAGTTGGTGAATAGTTACATCGCGGTGCTGGTCCTGGGCGCTGCGATGCTGTTGATGCCGGCGAGTCCGCCCTGGCTTTGGGCGGTGGTCGCCGTTGCAATCAGTCTGCCGATCTTGGTGCTGTTGGGTGAGGTAACCCCGAAGAGTGTGGCGCTGGCGTCGCCGCTGACATGGGTGCGCATCGCGGTTTCCCCGTTGGCGCTGGTGGTGAATCTGGTTACGCCGTTGCGCTATATTTTGCAGGGGATTGCAGATCGAATCTGTGCGCTGGTCGGGGCGGCACCCAAAAAAGGCGGCAATCATGACATGTCGCCGGCGGAGTTTCGCAACCTTGTTGATGCTGGCTCAGCGCAAGGCCAAGTCAACGCGCGTGAGCGCCGCTTGATTCATCGCGTGTTCGAATTTTCCGATAAAAATGTTGGCCAAATTATGACCCCGCGCGAACGCATGTTTGCACTGTCGTTTGATTTGCCGATGGCTCGACTGGTGAAAGAGGTTACGGCTCGCGGGTTTTCGCGCATTCCAATCTATCAAAAATCGATCGACAATATTCGCGGCATCATCAACGCTAAGGATTTGGTGCGCGGGCTGCGTCAGCCCGGCACCACGCTTGGCCTCGCTGAGCTGTTACACGAGCCGTTGTTCGTGCCACGGACCACGCCGGTGAAACGCTTGTTCCTTACGTTCAAACAAAAAAAAGTGCACTTCGCGCTGGTCGTAAATGAGTACGGCAAGGTCTTGGGCGTTGTCACCATGGATGACGTGTTGAGTCAGCTTTTTGGCGTGCTGCGCGATGAGCGTGAGCGGCAACAATCCGCAGGGCGCAAGTTGCGCACCCCACCGCAAGGCATCGCGGTGCACCGCATTGACGCCTCTGATGTTGTGCCGAAGCTGGAGCCTGACGTGATCGCTGCTGATGATTCGCTGGCGTCCATGCAACGTGCGCAAGCGGCGCGGCCGCTCGGCAATACCGGCACCGCCGATGTTGTTACCCGCATCGATCCAGCGCCCAGCGTTGCCACCGAAGAGGACACCTGATGTTGACGGTTGCCGGTTTACTCGGGCTGCTGGGGCTGCTGGTGATGGTGCAGGCCTGGTTGGTTGCCGCTGAAGTTGCCTTGGCGGCGTGTGATCGCGGCACCTTGCAGGCGCTTGCCGACGCTGGCAACCAACGCGCGATGCGGGCCATGCAAATGTTGGCAGCGCCCCAAGTTACACTGGCCACAACCTTGGTGGGCGCCAACCTCGCTGGCGTGTTGGCCATCGTCTTGTTGAGCGTGGAGCTGATGGCCCGCGACATTTCAATGCTGTGGGCCCCCATCATGTTGTTGCCTGCGATTGCGGTGGTGGGGCACCTCATTCCCAAAGGTGTTGCCGCGGCGTATGCTAATCGGTTGGTGCTGGCGCAAAGTCGCGTGCTGTGGTTGGCCACCTGGTTACTGCGGCCGCTGGTATTGGTTGTTGGGGGGTATGCCAAAATACTGTCAACGCTAACTGCCAGCGACGAGCGTGGCGCATTTGTAACCCGCGACGAATTGGCTTTGTTGATTGAAACCGAACCGCAAAGTGCGCAGCCTTCGATTACTCCTGAGCAACGGGAAATGATCGCGAATGTCTTCGAGTTGTCCGAATACACATTGGACGAGTTGATGGTGCCGCTGTCGGAAGTAACCGCATTAGCCGAAGACACCACCATCGCTCAGGCCGCGACCGAGGTGATGGATAAACAACATTCGCGCATGCCGGTGTATCGCAGCCGGCTCGATGACATTGTTGGCGTCGTCCATGTGTTCGACGTGCTTGCGGCGCTGGGCGAAAAAGACGGCGAAGGCAATGTGCTTGCCAAAACCGTTGGCGCGGTGGCGCACGCGCCGACCTATGTGCCGCAGACCATGTTGGCTTCTGATCTGTTGGTTGAACTGCAGGCCGAAGGTCAGCATCTGGCCATTGTAGTGGATGAATACGGTGGCGCGGTTGGTATTGTCACGGTTGAAGATCTACTTGAAACCATCGTCGGCGAAATCGACGACGAATATGACCGTGGACCATCGCTAATCGTTGTTGAAAAGCCGGGCGTATGGCGGTTAGATGGCAAAGCCTCGGTTGAGCGTATTAACCAGGAGCTCGACGTCGATCTGCCTATTTCCGATGACTACGAGACCATCGCGGGGTTGCTCATCGATCGCTTTCGCCGAATCCCTGATCCGGGTGAGAAATTACCTTTGGACAGCGGCACGCTTGAGGTTGTCACCGCCACCGATCGAGCGGTCACGTCGGTTCGTTGGACCAAAAAACGCGCACGTTGATTCGCACAGGATCCCTGGGTTCATTCGGCGACTTATGCTACTAAAACCCGTGGATCGATCGCTGCTGCTGCCGTTGCTACAACGCGTCGCCGAGGGCAAAACTTCTGTTGCTGAAGCCGAGCTGTCGCTGAGCGCTGCAGGCATCCAGGTGGCGCATGCCGACGGCGAAAGTGTCCTTGATGTTACGCGCACGGCGCGCACCGGTATTCCTGAGGTGGTGTTTGGCTCTCACAAGTCAGCGAGCCAAATTGTCGAGCTGATGACGATCTTGGCCGCCAACGGGGCAGGGGCTTTGGCTACCCGGGTCGATCCGGACAAGGCCCGCGCGGTCCTTGCCGCGTTGCCGAACGCACAGCATAACAAGCTGGCTAATTTGATGTGGTTACCTGCAACCGCTGCTGCGCCGGCCGCCACGCCGTGCGGCAAGATCTGTGTCGTTTGTGCGGGTACCAGTGATTTGCCGGTGGCCGAAGAAGCGGCACTCACGGCGGAGTTTTTAGGTGCCACGGTTGTGCGTATTTCCGACGTTGGCGTGGCTGGGTTAGGTCGGTTGTTGGCGCGTGTCGACACGATTCGTGCAGCCGATGTGGTAATCGTAGTCGCTGGCATGGAAGGCGCTTTGCCATCGGTGTTGGCTGGCCTGATAAATCTTCCTATGTTGGCCGTCCCGACCAGCGTCGGCTACGGCTTGTCGTACGGTGGGTTTGCCGCGCTGCTTTCGATGATGTCATCGTGTGCGCCTGGCATTTCGGTCGTCAATATTGATAACGGATTTGGCGCTGCCGTCGCCGCGGTGCGCATTGCTCGGTTGGCCGCGCACATGCCGAGTTCAACATGAATGGGCTACATTGGCATATTGATTGCGCCAGCGGGGCGGCCGGCGACATGCTGCTAGCCGCGATGTTGGACCTCGGCGCTTCGCGCCAAGCGGTCGATGAAGCGCTGGTTGCACTCGGGCTTTCGCCGACGTACCTGTCAGTCCAACGTTGCGTTCGCGGTGGCATTGCTGCCAACGATGTTACGGTGCGCACCGATCTCGGTGTGCCGCAGGGGTTACACGACCACGCACACGACCACGCGCACGACCACACGCACGACCATGCGCACGACCACACGCACGACCATGCGCACGACCATGCGCACGACCATGCGCACGACCACGCGCAGGTTCAGGGCAACGCGCACGCAGGAGAGCGCCATCGTCACGACCATTATCACTACGGCCGAATTCGTGCGCACATCGCTGCCGCGCCGTTGCGTGCTGAGGTGCAGACCTTAGCTTTGCGAATATTCGATCGGCTGGCCCGCGCCGAAGCGAAGCTACACGGCACTACCGTCGAAGCTGTGCGATTTCATGAAGTCGGGGCCATCGACTCGATCGTCGATGTCGTCGGTTGTGCGGCTGCGTTTTGTAGCTTAGCGCCCAGCTCGGTAAGTTGCTCGGCGGTTGCCATGGGCAGCGGCACGCTGCGCTGTGCGCACGGCGTGCTGCCGGTGCCAGCGCCGGCTGCGTTGGCAATTATGACGGAAGTTAGCGGGCTGATGTATGGCGGTGGCCTCGCACGCGAATTGTGCACACCAACGGGGGCTGCCGTGCTCGCGGCGATCGTCGACACCTGGGGCGAAATGCCGAGGGGCATGGCCCGCGCGGTCGGGTGGGGGGCAGGCGACGCTGAACTCGCGGATCGTGCCAATGTCGTGCGCATTACGACCTTGCAGCGTGTTGCCATGGGTGGCCCCGACGCTGTGCAGCGCGGCGAGATTTGGCAGCTTGAAGCGAATCTTGATGACCTCAATCCGCAGCTTTGTGATGTCGCAACTGCATCAATGTTTGCAGCCGGCGCCCTCGACGTTTGGTGGTCTCCGATCACCATGAAAAAAGGCCGGCCGGCGCTGTTGTGTGGAGCGCTCGCGCCCTTGGCCTGTCGTGACGCCGTGGTGCAGGCGCTGCTGGTTGAAACCACCACCATCGGCGTGCGTTACTTTGCCGTTGATCGCACCGTGTTAATGCGGCGTTGCGAAATCGTGGCTACCGCGTATGGCGATGTCAGCGTGAAAATTAGTTCGCTCGCTGGCCAAGATGTCACGGCAACGCCGGAATATGACGATTGTGTCCGCCTGGCGCAGGCGGCCGGGGTCACGGTGCGCATGGTGATGGCGGCGGCTCAGGCGGCATGGCATGGCAAGCATGCGTAAGGATCCGCATGTCATTGCGCTGGTCGGTGGCGCCGAGCAATGGGCGCAACGTCGCGTCGACGCGCTGCGCGAAGTCGGCCTCATCGTCGTGCGCTGTCATTCCCTCGGTGGGTTGCCCGCGGCGGTGGCGCTGGTGGTGCTGTGCGACGATGATCCGGCCGAACGTTTCATCGAGTATCAAAGCCTGCCAGATTTGCAAGGCGCCACCAGGTTAGCGGTAATCGCGGATACCACCGATGATAGTGCGGGCGACGTGTTGCGTGCTGGCGCTGATGATGTGATTGCCTTGAATGCGGCGCCGTCGGTGTTTGTGGCACGTTGCATCAATCTGCTGCGCTTGCCGCGTTCCGACGGTGGGTTTGCAGAGGGTGTACTACCTAACGCGTTGTTGCGCGTCAACGAACTGCTAACGCAGCGTGGAGATGAATACGCGGCGCTGGTTGCAGCCTTGTTGGTGATTGCTGAGACCTTGCGGTTCGAACGCGCTTCGTTGGTGGCGCACGTCGAAGGTTCGCAAAATGTTTTTGTGATAGCAGCCAACGACGCCCCGACCCGCAGTCGCTTTGCCGTCGATATCCGCAGCTATCCCGAAATCGCCGAAACCCTGCGCACCAATTTGCCGGTACTGATCGATGACGTGCTGACGGATCCAATTATGGCTGGCGTGCGCGGCAACCTTGCCGGCCGGGGTGTGCGAGGAGTTGCGGTGCTGCCGGTGCAGTGGCGCGGCCAAAGTCTGGGTGTGTTGATGTTACGTGGCGCTAAGGTGGGGGTTGGGCATTTACGCGGCCGCGGGCTTGAATTGGCACGCTTGATTGCAAGTATTACCGCTGCGCATTTACGCCACAGTGCGGTGTTGGAATCATTGCGGGAGCAAGCCCATAACTTATCGCCGGCGCACTATGAAGCCGAGCGTCGCTTGCGCGGTATCCTTGCGTTGCAAGAACACTTTGAATCCGGTTCCGATGGCGTGGTGGTACTTGATGATCACGGTCGTATTTTGTTTGTCAATCGTGCGGCCGAACGCATTATTGGTTACGAACGCGATGGACTCGTCGGCAGCGCTCTCGCAGAGCTCATCCCCGAGGCGCAGCGGCCGCTGATTGCCACCGCGCTTGAGCAGGTGCTTAGTGGTACCAATCTTGATCCATTTGACGTGCCGCTCGGCCACCTAGATCAAATCCCCATTTGGGTATCGGTGTCGACTTCGACGGTGCTTGCCGGCAGCGGGGCGGTCATCTTGGTGTTTCGGGATGTATCAGCGGAACGCGCGATGGCCCAAGAACTGGGTGCCACCAAGGAGTTCCTCGAGCGCCTAATTGATTCGACGGTGGATGCCATTATTGCGGCCGACATGCGCGGCAATGTGTTGCTGTTTAACGAGGGTGCCGAACGGCTGTTTGGTTATGCCGCTGAAGATGTGATTGGCCAGTTTTCGGTTGGCTTGCTGTACGACGAAGGTGTGGCCAAGCAGGTCATGCGGATGTTGCGGTCGACGGCTTACGGCGGAGTCGGGCGGCTTGAACAAACCCGTCGACAAATCGTAACGCGGGCCGGAGAAATCGTACCTATCTCGCTGACGGCATCCATCGTGTACGACGGCGAGGCCGAAGTCGCGTCGGTCGGTATTCTCACGGATTTACGTGAACGAATTCGCATGGAGCAACGCTTGTTGGATGCGCAGCAAAAGCTGCAAACCAGTGAGCGCCAAGCGATGGTTGCGGAGCTCGCGGGTGCGGCGGCGCATGAACTCAATCAGCCCCTGACGTCCATTATGGGGTACGCGCAGCTCATCCAGCGGCAAAGTCCGGTCGCCGCGCCGCATCTACGAGCGGTAGGTATTATTCTGGCCGAAGCCGAGCGCATGGCCGACATCGTTCGCAAGGTGGGCCGCATCACCAAATACGAAACCACGTCGTACGTTGGGTCAACTCGTATCTTCGATCTGGACCGCGCCGCCGCCGAACCTGAACCCGCGGCGGTGCTGGTAGGGGCGGCGCCCCCTGAACCCGAATTTGAAGAATCAACCGGCGAATTCGAGGTCGGCATAGTGGGAAAAATGCCCAAAAAAGTGCCGGTCGAGCCCGAACCCAAAACGTAGGCATGGTCGATCTCGGTCGTGCCGCCCGGTACTTTTTGTTCTTTTGCCAACGGATCGTGCATTAAATGGCACTGTTACTACGCAAAAAGGTCAAGTGCCTTGAAGTCCTGTAACTGTTTAGCTTTTGGGCAATCGGCCGCCGCAATGACCGGCTAGTGGGGTTGCGCGGCCCTGGTTCGAGCCGGTTGCTGACATCGTCGGTAAATTCCTTACATACGCAAAAAGATGGCCCATCTCTGCGCAGCCCTTGGCAAATCCGAAAGCCGAACCCATAGTGAGTCGAATAGAGGCGAACCGGCCCGCAAGTTGCTACAGTTTATTGTGTGCCGGAGTGCTGAAGAAAGGCTCTCTATGTTGAATCCCTGGATTATCGAAGAAATTCTAAAGCGCGAACAAGAACAACGGCAAGAACGCGAGCGTCCGCGCGCGGAGGTGCCGATCGACGGTCCGTCGCACTATCACGACAGTCCGGAGCAGCCAGCCGTCATCCACCCGCCACAGTCTGATCGTGGCGTTGTCATCATGGATATCTGATATCTGATATCTAAGATAGCTAAGGTATCTTAGCAACGTTTGGGATCTGGCAAGAGCCTCGGTTGGGTCCAGCGTTCCGTTGACTACGTCCGATACTTCACGGTAGCGCTCGTTGGATTGCCTTCGAGTCACAAAGCCTCGCGTAACGCGAGGCTTTGTTGTTTTCGGCCGGCGCGGTAGGGTGGCGCGATGAATGAAACCAGTGGTCGGCACCGCGCGCAGTTACGCATCGGGCTGGCCTCGCTGTGGGCCCGGGCCAAGCAAGTCGTTTCTACCGACCCGACAGGTGCAGATGAAGACGATTACATTGTGGACGAAGCCGCCGCGCATGCCATGGCTCGAGAAGCTGGTCAGCTAAAAGGTGGCTTGGCCAAAGTCGCACAACTTGCAGCGTACGATCCAAGCGCGAGCCTGCGCGGCGGCAACGGCGGCATTAGTGCTGAGGCGCAGCGGATCCTGGGACAGCTTTGGGATCATGCGCCTGCGGTTTCGGCCGCAGCTGTTGCAAGTGTGATCGCCGAAGATCTGGGCAAACCTCCGCACCACTTGTTCGCGCATTGGGACCCCACGCCGCTGGCCGCGGCTTCGCTTGGTCAAGTGCACGCGGCCACCGGGCACGATGGCACCGAGTATGTGATCAAGGTTCAATACCCCAATGTCGCCACCGCGCTGACCGCGGATCTGCGTGATCGAGCCTTCGTGCGCAAACTTGCCGGGGCTCATGTCGGTGTAAGCCTGGATGCAGCGGCCTTGGATGCGCTTGCGGATGCCGTCGCTGCGGAACTTGATTATCGTCGTGAAGCGGCGTCGATGACGGAGTTCGCCGAACATTGGCGACGCGATCCAGTGTTGCGTATTCCCGTGGTCGTGCCGGCGCTATCCTCGGCGCGCGTGCTCACGATGACCCGGGCCCGTGGCGTAACGGTGTCCGAATTGGCGTCCGATGGTTCCGCCACCGGACAGGCGGTGCGACGGCAAGCCGCGGCAGCGCTTTTACGCTTCACCTGGGGCTCGCCGTTGGCGTATGGGATCCTCAATGCCGATCCGAATCCCGGCAATTTTCTGATTGATTATCGTCGCGGGGACGACGGCGATGCGCATGTGTGGTGTCTTGACTTTGGTTGCGTAACTAAGCTTGAAGAATCAGTCCAGCGCGCTGATCGTGAGCTTTGGTGGGGCTTGATGGACCGCGACTCGGCGCGTGCTTCTGACCGATTTCGGATGGGTTTATTTGCGGCCGGCTTGTTAGCGCGGGTGGATTCGTTAGCTAGCAATGTGCATCGTGAATGGGAACATGCACTGGTGGCGCCGTTTGGCGGACCGGGCTTTGTGTGGGACGCCGCGTACGGCAAACGACTAGCGCACACCACCCAAGCCGCGTTGGCCCACGGTGGCTTAACGTTGCCAGCGCCGCTGTTGTTGTTGTGGCGCCAACGCTTAGGTGCCGCTGCCGTGCTCGGCATGCTTAATAGCGTGATCGACGTGCGCGGTGAGCTGCAAGGCCTTATTGGCACTGGGGTCCAAGCGTTGCGCTGACCGCGTTGTGGGGCGATTTACCGCTCGGCGCTACCGACGACTTCGTGGCGTAAATAGTCCTTCTTTTTGCCAGCGATGGCGCAGGCAATTTTGGCGGCCGTCCATGCTGAAACGAAATCGCCTTCAATGCCGAGCGCTGGCACGATCTGATCGCCACACAGCGTCACATTTTTGATTCCGGTCGCGTACGGCACGGCGCCTAGCCCAAGCGTTGCTTCGAGCCCAGCTTGCCAAATCGGCCGCATCAACACCGGATACCCGCGCGGTGCATCGAAAGTCGCGGCGCTTGCCGCCATCGGCGCGCCGCCGTCATGGGGCGAATGCGCAACCACAACATGGCGTTCAAAAAACGGCATGATAGTGCCAAGCTGTTGCCAGATGTTGCGGCGCACACGCGCTGCTTCTTCGCGTTGATCTTCGGCGGACAGTGGTGCGCCAGTGGTTATGGTCGCAGCGATACTCATCAAGCAGCGACCTTTGTCGTCCGGCTCAGCCACGGTGAGCCAGAATCCCGGTTGTGTTGGACCCGGTAGGTTCAAGACGTTGGGGGCCATGCCTTCGGGCAGCCCGGTTTCGTCGATTACTAGATTGAGCGTATAGCGATAGCCGACGATATTCGCCGCCAACGCGAAATCTTGCAGTTTGCGGGGCGCCTTTTTACCCAACACGCTGACCAGCTCTGTGGCGGCCATGCCAAACAGCCACTGCGCCGCGCCGATTTGGTCGCCGTTTTGTAAGGTGAGGCCGGTAAGCTTGCCCCAGGAGAATGTGCAGTCACTGGCTCGCCCAAGGCGCACTTCGCCTCCAGCGGTGGCGAAACGTTCTAATATCAGCTCACGTAAAGCGTCGGCATCGCCGCGCATGGCCAACACCCCCGTGGCTAGCGTATCCAACGCACGGGCGGTCATGACATCGTTGGCGCTGGCGCTTATGTTCGCGCCGTTGTCGGGATAGCGCTGCCAAAGCTCGGCGAGCGCAGCCAACCAAGGTGCGCTGGGTTCGGTTGCTTGGCACCAAGCCTTGGCAACTCCGTCGGCGGCGCGTTCCGCCGTGCTGGTCATTTTGGCGAGTTCGCGACGCTCAAAAAAACCTCCGCCGGGAAACCCGTACACATCGCCAACCAGCACATCAAGCGCGCGTGCCGCACTTGCACTCGCAGTCCAACTGGCCATCACGGCGTTGGCGGCGACTTCGCCGATTTCGCGGTGCAATTCAGTCTGAATATGTTCCGTTAAGGCGATGCGAAAATCCGGGCCAACAATATGCGTGGTCAGCCCGATGTCGCGGAATTTTCGTTTGGCTGCTAAATCAATCCGCAGTTCACGCATCACGCGGTCAATTGCGGTCGATGACTTTGGCCACAAAACCGGATCCATGGGCAAGCGAAAAGGGCCAAGCGCATAGTGACCGGTTGCGGCATCGGGTGCCAACAGCAATGTGCGCAGGCCGCGTCGTGCGCACAGCGTCGCGGTAATGACACTAGCCAGGTCATCGCCCGAAACAACAACATCGTACGAAACGCTCGGCATGTTTAGCCTTCAAACCCTGTGACGCGCCGACCGGCCACGGTGATGGCACCTTGCGCCAGTGCGCGGACCACGTGCGGCAACAGCGCGTGTTCGAGTTGTTGAATGCGACGGTGCAGCGCCACCGGCGTGTCACTTGGTTCGATCGCGATGGCACGCTGGGCGATAAGCGGACCGCCGTCGAGGCTGGCATCGACAAAGTGAATCGAGACACCGGCAACCTTGGCGCCGTAGGCGATGGCTTGGGCGGGTGCATCTTTGCCAGGAAACGCAGGCAACAACGACGGGTGGGTATTAATGATGCGATGCGGGTACTGCGCGACGAACCACGGCGACAAAATGCGCATGAAGCCCGCAAGCACAAGCAGGTCGACGGCGTGGGTCTGCAAGTGGGCTGCAACGGCACGGTCAAAATCTTCGCGCGATGCAAAGTGCCCATGTTCGACGACGATGGCTGGCACGTCGGCACGTTGCGCCCGCGCTAGCGCAGGCGCGTTGGCCACATTGCTAATGACCACGGCAAGCGTTGCCGGCGCTAAGGTGTTGTTTGCCGCAGCGTCGAGCAAGGCTTGCAGATTTGTGCCGTTGCCAGAAACTAATACGCCAACGCGCATGGGGTCAGCTGGCCTCGAGTGTGGATTGTGCACGCGCGTGCATTTAGTAGCTGCTCCGAATCAATTGGCAAGCTGAGCCGTCGGTGCGGGCCACCAGTTGGCCGATGGGGCGCGGTGCATAATCGACTAATGCTGCCATGGTTGCCGCAACTGCAGCGGCTTCGACGACAATGATCATGCCGATGCCGCAGTTGAAGGTACGGTGCATTTCGTCGTCGGTGACGCCAGCGCTACGGATCAGCGCGAAAATGCCGGGCTCATCCCACGTTGCGAGATCAAGCTGCACAGCGAGCGAGTCATCGCGGAAAATGCGCGGCGGGTTTTCGATGATGCCGCCGCCGGTCATGTGGGCCGCGGCTTTCCAGGGCAGCTGGCGTAGGCTAGCGAAGGCTTTGCTATAAATAATCGTTGGGGCAAGCAATGCATCGGCCACGCTGGCGCCGCCAAGCAGGGCCGGGCGATCGTCAAAGCCAAGGCCCAACACTTCGAGCACCACACGGCGAGCCAATGAATGGCCATTGGAGTGCAGCCCAGCCGACGGTAAGCCGATGATAACGTCGCCTGCCGCCAGATTGGCCAATGGCCGAATTTGCGATTTCTCGACAACGCCAACGCAAAAGCCGGCCAAATCGTAATCACCATTCTGATACAGCCCCGGCATTTCGGCGGTTTCGCCGCCTACCAATGCGCACCCAGCTAGCAAACAGCCGTCGGCAATGCCGCGAATAACCTCGGCGGCAACGTCGACATTGAGCGCGCCGGTAGCAAAATAATCGAGAAAAAACAGCGGTTCGGCGCCGGTAACCAAGACATCATTGACGCACATCGCCACGAGATCTTGGCCGATCGTGCCATGGCGGCCGGTAGCGAGGGCGGTCTTGAGTTTGGTGCCGACGCCGTCGGTGCCGCTAACCAAAATTGGTTCACGATAGTTGGTTGGCAGCGCACACAATGCGGCAAACCCGCCAATACCGCCGAGCACCTCGGGCCGCATCGTTGCTTTGGCCATGGGCCCGATCCGCGAGACTAATGCGTTGCCAGCGTCGATGTCGACGCCGGATTCCTTGTAGGTAAGCGCCATGGCTGGGTTGTAAACCGAATCGCGAGTGAAGGAAACAGCCGACGAAAATAGATCTCATCGAGCAAAAACAGCTAGTATTCGAGGGCTATGGCGGCTCGTACGTTTCTGATCGACGTTGTCGTTGTCGCGCACAATGCGGCCGCGACCTTGCCAACGCTGCTGGGTAACTTGCCGTACAAGCAATTGCGCTCGGTCGTGGTCGTCGATCGTGGTTCGACCGACGAAACCGCACAAATTGCGCGTGATGTCGGGGCGTTGGTGCTGCGCGAGCCGGACGGCGGCTATGGCGCGGCCTGCATGCGGGCCCAGGCTCACTTTGCGCAGCTGCCCACAGTCCCAGATGTCGTGGTGTTTGTGCCGGCGCAGTGCGCCGTCGCAGCTGCCAGCGTGTCGGCCCTGATTGCACCTATTGTGGAACGTGGCGCTGAATTGGCCTTGGCGGTTGAGGCCGCCGGGCCACGGCGCAGCCTGCGTGCCATGGCTATGACACGGCTCATTGATGCTGTGTACGGCGAACGTATCGCAGCGGTTAGCCCGGTGCGCGCCATTCGCTTCGCGGCCTGGGTTGCACTTGGCCTCAATGCCCAATCGGATAGTTGCAACGTTGAAATGGTAGTGCGCAGTCTCAAGCTCGGGCTGGCGATGGAACAGGTTGCCATTGTCGGCGCAGGCCAGCCGGAGGAGCTAACGTCGCGTTCGTTTTTTCAAGTAATGCGGCACGCGACGATCAGGTAGGGGACTTTCCCGTCCCCTCTGCTGCGGCGCAGCCGCAGCATTCACCCCACCGCGCGTTACTCGCGCGGTTTTTTTTGGTGGGGCGTGCCCGGTCGGTCCGGGGTGCGCGCGGTTTTTTGGGTGGGGCGTGCCCGGTCGGTCCGAGGTGCGCGCGGTTTTTTGGGTGGGGCGTGCCCGGTCGGTCCGGGGGCGCGCGTTTTTTTTGGTGGGGCGTGCCCGGTCGGTCCGGGGGGCGCGCGGTTTTTTGGGTGGGGCGCGCCGGGGCGTTGCGGGGCGTTCCCACTAACGATCACATCATAGGTTGCACGCGCTTTCGGAGCGATGTTGGCT
>JAGPDK010000232.1 GCA_018057605.1 Kofleriaceae bacterium
ATCATGAAACGAAAAGTGCATCTCGGGGCCCGCGTCACAATCTCCGATGCGATTGCCGTTGAGCGTCGAACGCACCCGCATGTGCAGCCGGCCGTCGTACCAGGCGCTACCTAGTTCGTCGGGGGTAACTGCAAACGGTGAAAACGCCGTTGCTGGTTTGCTTTGGAAAAATCCAAAGTTCTTGGCGAGTTCGTTGGGGATGAGATTGCGCAACGTGCAGTCGTTGGCCAACATCACCAAGCGAATATATTGCCCTGCCGCGGCGGCCGTTGTGCCTTGCGGCGTGTCACCGAGCACGACGCAGACCTCGGATTCGTAGTCCAGGCCCCAGGTTGGGTCAGGTAGCGGGATGTTGGCACGTGGCGCTAACATGTCGGACGAGCCGCCTTGGTACACCAACGGATCCGTCATCATGGTGGGTGGTGGTTCGGCCCCGCGCGCTTTGCGCACTAAGATTACGTGATTAAGAAATGCCGATCCGTCGACCCACTCGTACGCACGCGGCAACGGCGCTGCAAGTTGCGCGACATCGACGGCCGTGGTTTCAACCGTGCCGTTGTTGATTGCATCAGCGACGGCGCGCAGGGCTGGTTCAGCGCTTGCCCAATCATCTAGGGCACTTTGCATCGTAGGCCAGGCTACAGGTGCATTGGCAAAACGGGCGCCGTCAGCACTCACTACAATCAATTTGCCATCGCGAGGATGACCGGTTCGCAGCGTCGCAAGTTTCATGGCAATCTCCGTCGAAGTTGCCGCAACGTACCCCTGGCCTCACGATGGGTCAATACGCGCAACGCGGCAACCGAGGCGCCTGCCGAGGCCGGTTAGGGCAGTGCTTAGGATAATCGGTCGCGCACGCGGCTAACCCCAATGTCCGCAGGCGCGGGTAAATCTGCGGAATGGTCGCGGGAAATGCGACGACGGATCAGCGCGGCGCCGCCTGTGGTCATTACGCAACCATCGTGATCGCCCACTCGCGACTTTCGCCATCGACAGTTACATCGATGGTGTCACCGCGGCGACGGCCAATAACAGCACGGCCAACTGGCGAGGCCGGCGTCACCACCGACAAGTAGCCATCGCCACCAGGGCCGGTAAGTGTGGCGCCAGCGCCGACGGGGGCAAGGAAAAACGTGCGACCTTCGCCGGTGTCGGTGTCTTCGATCTCAACGATAGCGCCCAGGCCGGCGGCGGCGGTTGGAGGCAGGGCGGTTGGTCGAAAATTGAGCAAGCCGTCCGATTGGCCGAGCGCACGGCGGGCGCGCAAGTCTTGCGCTTGCCCCATGGCGCTTGCGTGGTGGGCCGCGCGCGCATCTTCCCGTTTTTCATCGGGGGTTGCGCCCTCTTTGGCTTCAAGGGCGACCGCTTCAGCGGCGGCTAAGGCAGCTCGGGCCGCGGCTTCGAGCTGTGAACGCAGTTGTTCGACCAGAAATTCCTTATTCACACCGAAAGGATCGCGGGCCTCTACGATTGGGGCAAGTATTTATCAGTCGCTGGCAAACCGGCCGCCAATCGGCCATCAGCCGGCCGTTAGTCCCGCCGCCTGTGCCGATTCATTGCCCGAGCAATTGCACGACCTTGCGATACGCTTCTTGGCGAAACGCAGGCAATTCATCGGCGGCGCAAAGTTCGGCTAGTGTGCGCGTGCTGCCAGTTGGACGAAATAGTCGGTCCCAGCCCAGGGCAAACGGCCCGGCCGGCTTATCGGCGATGTTGCCACTGCAGGTGACCGTGATGGTTTGGATTGGCGCTTCGAGTGTCGGCCGAATGGCAAAACTCACCATCATCGTGCATGCGGTTTCGCGCCAGTGCCGGCAGAACCGAGTTTCGTTTTCGGAATCAATATCGAGGCGCATGCTCTTGCCGGCTGGCGTCAGCAAATCGGCAGCTTCCGCAAAGCCGGCGACCCCCGCGGCAACCAACTTGTCGCTGGCGCGGTGCGCGGGCGCTGGATCGCTCGTCGAAAAACCAGTTTGCAGCGCCGCCACCACGAACTCAAGGCCTGGTGCAAAACGGCGGAACTCGGCAGCTCGCAAATCAGAACCATCAATATAACTGAGTGCCATGGGATGCCTCGCGCTTTCGCTAAGGTTGTACCACCGACGTGGCGGCGGCAGAAGGGACGGGCACGCGGCAACGTGTTTTGTGCAACCACGCGTTAATCGCGCAAGCGTTCAGCCAACCACGTCATGCGTTTTTTGGCTTCGGCGTTGCGTACCGCCATGCCTAACGCGCGTTTCGAGCCAACGATGACGACCAGTTTTTTGCCTCGGGTCACCGCGGTGTACAGCAGGCTGCGTTGCAACATCATGAAATGTTGGGTCGCAATCGGCATCACCACGGCGGCATACTCGGAACCCTGGCTTTTGTGAATACTCACGGCAAACGCATGGGTCAGTTGATCGAGATCGTTACGCTCGTAGTCGACAAAACGCGGATCTTTGGCATCGCCAAAATCGATGCGCATGGTGTTGTGGGTTGCATCCACGTGGGTGATCACACCGATATCGCCGTTGAACACGGCGCGGTCGTAGTCGTTGCGCAACTGCATAACTTTGTCGCCAACGCGAAATTGTCGATCGCCGCGGCGCAGCGCCGAGGCAACGGGGACCGGGGTGGATGCGACGGCGAGGCTGCCATCGGCATTGGGTGCTGCCGTGCCACCGCCGGCAACCAAGCGGGCTTGTAACGCTGCGTTGAGCGCTTCGGTACCGAGTTCACCGCGGTGCATTGGCGTTAGTACTTGAATTTGGGTAATCGGATCGAAACCAAATTTTGCAGGAATGCGTTCCGCTACTAATTCAACAATTGTTTCGCGCGCTTTGATGGGATCATCGCGCTCGATAAAAAAGAAATCGTCGCTGTCACTGCGCGGGGCGTCGAGAACTGGCAGCTCACCAGCGTTGATACGGTGAGCCGAGGTGACAATTTTACTTGCTGCGGCTTGCCGAAAAATCTCGGTGAGGCGAATCACCGTCGCAGTGTTGGAATCGATGACATCGGTCAGCACCGCGCCAGCGCCGACTGACGGCAATTGATCGATGTCCCCAACCAACACCAGCTGCGCTGCAACCGGAATCGCGTCGAGCAGCGCACGAAATAACAAGATGTCGACCATGGAGGTTTCGTCAACCACGACGATGTCTACTTCCAACAGGTTGTCGAGCCCTTTGGCAAACTTGCCTTCGTGGGGTTGATATTCAAGCAAGCGATGCAGCGTCACCGCTTCGGCGCCGGTCGCTTCGCTCATGCGTTTGGCAGCGCGCCCCGTCGGTGCGGCCAGCGCGATCCGGCGCCGTGTCAAACGTGCGAGGTGTACGATGCCGCGGACAATGGTGGTTTTGCCAACGCCGGGACCACCGGTGATCACTGCGCATTTGTCGATCAACGCCGCGGCGACGGCGCGTTTTTGCTGGGTCGCTAGCGTAATTGTGCTCGACATTTCATAGTCGACAATGGCTGCTTCGATGTCGAGCGCTAAGCTGCGCGCTGGGGTGTTAATAATTTCGCGCAATCGTGCCGCGGCGGCCGTCTCCGCAGCATGAAATCGTGGCAACGAAACACAGCGTCCACGTGGCGGCAGATTTTCGATAATTACCAAACCGCTGGCCGCTAAAATTTCTAAACTCGGCGCCAACTTGCCAGGTTCGATCCGCAGCAGCTCAGCCGCGAGTTCCGCTAGTTTATCGTCGGGCAAATGCACATGGCCGTCTTCGGACGCGGTATCGAGCGCAAACAACAAGCCGGCTTCCAAGCGGGCCGGCGCATCGCGAGCGATGCCGAGTTTCTCTGCGATGCTGTCGGCGGTGCGAAAGCCAATGCCCCACACTTCGCGGGCTAGCCGATATGGATTTTCGCGCACCACGTTGATGGCGTCGTTGCCGTAGCGCTTCACGATCCGCGCTGCGAAACCAGCCGACACCCCATGGCCACGCAGAAAAACCATCACGTCTTGCACATGGCGCTGGGCTGCGAATGCTTCAGCAATTTTGCCAGCACGGCTCGCGCCAATCCCGGTGACTTCGGTTAAGCGCGACGGTGTACGGCCAATTACTTCGAGCGTGTCCATGCCGAAATGTTCGACCATGCGGCGCGCAATTTCGGGACCGATGCCGGAGATCAACCCGGAACTCAAAAACTTTTCGATGCCCACTAGGGTATTGGGTTCGTTGAGTTGGTACGTGACCACGCGGAACTGGCGGCCAAACTTTTTGTCGTCGATCCATTGGCCGCGCAAGCGCAACGGCAAGCCTTCGCTTACGCCAACCAATTCACCAACAATCGTGGCCGGCATCGGCTGGCCTTCGACGGTAAGTTTGGCTACAGCGAACGAAGAAGCTTCGTCTTTGTAAACGTATCGTTCCAACACGCCGTCGAGCGTTTCGCCATCGCGGGTGTCTGCCACGCCGCCATGCTACGCGCATCGCAGCACAAGCATGCGGTGACGTGCGCTATTTCTTGTTGGGATCCCACCCGGGCGGTGCGTATGGATTTGCACCGGTTTGCGCAGCGGGTGGTTGACCATATGGCTGGCCTTGGGGCGGGGCACCGTAGGGTGCTTGGCCGACGGGTTGACCGGCATAAGGTTGCGGCGCGGTGGGCTGTGGGCCCGTCGGTTGGCCGGCATAAGGTTGCTGGCCGGTAGATTGTGGGCCCGTTGGCTGGCCGGCGTAGGGCTGTTGGCCCATGGCCTGCGGCGGTTGGCCGGCATAGGCTTGCTGGCCCATCGGCTGTGGCGGATAACCGCCGCCCATGCCGGCGCCACCATCGCCGCTAGTAAAGCGCAGCCCACTGAGGCCGCCCAACACTTTGTACAAGAAGATCCAGCCACCGCCGTACACGAAAACCATGATACCAGCGATTTTACCGATTTCGCCCGACGAGCCCTTCATTAACAAGGCTTGGAACAACAGCATGAAGCCGATGAAGCCCGATGTTCCAAAAACGATCAAATTGTAGCCGACGAACAGCCGGAACACGCTTGGGAATTCGCGATGATTGGTCTTGAGGAACAACATGCGATGAATAGCGACAATGATCACCGCCGGAATCAGCACGCCAAACGCAGCTCGGTAGACCGGGCCTTTGAAGTCGCTCGGAATATCACTCATGAGCGTGTACAAAAACGCGAACACGCCGGTTGCGGCCATTTGAAAGCCCGCCGAGCCAAATACGCAAACCGCGAATTTGAAGCCAAACTGCGAGTCTTGGTCGCCGGCTTTGCCACTGCGCCACCGGCCGATGACGTACAGCAATGATGGAAAAACGAACAACAACATGATTACATAAATCGCAATCACCGGTCCCAAAGACTTAAGCATAAAAAAACCTACACCTGCGCTGCCGCGTTCGTCGTCGTCCATAAAGCCTCCGCCGCCACGGTAGTCGATTTTGCTAGCGCATGGGGCCCAACGCACAATTCTGTGCAGATCGCTTTACCTGTTGGCCGGTTGTGGTGAACTCCGGCTCCCGCATGAAGTCCCGCTCGCCACTATTGCCGATCTTTTTGATCGTGCTGGTTGATATCCTCGGCTACACCATTGTGTTTCCGTTGCTGGGCTTTTACGCCGAGCGTTTTGGCGCGACACCCTTTGTCGCCACCCTGTTGGTGTCGGTGTACGCCGGCTGTTCGCTGATTTCATCGCCAATTCTGGGTCGGCTCTCGGATCGTTTTGGGCGCCGTCGTTTGTTATTGCTAAGCCAAGCTGGAACTTGCTTGGGTTTTTTGGTCCTCGGTGTTGCCGACACGTTGTGGTTGGTGTTTGTGGGGCGAATCCTCGACGGTGTAACCGCCGGCAACCTGACTATTGCCCAAGCTTATATTTCGGATAACACCGAAGCCAAGAACCGCTCCAAAGCCTTTGCGGTGATCGGGATTGCGTTTGGCATTGGCTTTAGTTTTGGGCCGCTGATCTCTGGCCAATTGTCGAAGCACGGGTTGCACGCGCCATTTTTGGCGGCGGCTGGGCTGTCGCTGCTGTCGATGTTCTGCACGTATTTCCTGCTGCCCAAAGAAGGCCGCATCCCCGAGGCTGGCGCGGCCGCCAACAATGTTAGCGGCGATGTCACCCCACCGCCGTCGGGGCGCCGCCCCAATGCCTTTGATTGGCGGACGTACGCCGAGTATTTGCGCCGGCCTGGCGTTGGCAACTTGATGCTGCAGTTCTTTTTATTCAGCTTCGCATTTTCGTGTTTCACCAGTAACTTTGCGTTGTTTTCTGAGCGGCGCTTTCATTGGGGCCCCGAACAAGTTGGCTATTTGTTTGCGGTCTCGGGCTTGCTTGGGATTATTTTGCAAGGCGGCCTGATTGGCCGGTTGGTCAAAAAGTATGGCGAGCCTACCCTGGCCATCGCCGGCTTTGCGTCGGCGGCGATCGCGTATTTTGTGCTCGGCGTTGCCGGCACGCTCAGCGTGATCGGGATTGCCGTGGTGTTCTCGGCGTTTGGCAATGGCGTGTTGCGTCCGGTGGTGACCAGCCGCATCACCCAGTCGGTCGGGCGGCACGAGCAAGGCGCCGCCCTCGGGGTTTCGCAATCGCTCAGCTCGATAGCGATGATTATTGCGCCACCGGCCGGTGGGATTTTGATCAACAATATGATGCTTACCGAATGGGGTATCCTAGCCGGCAGCGTCGCAGTCTTAGGCTTAATGGCGGCAATTGCGGGCCGGTCGATCCAATCGACGGAAGCCAACGCACCGGCAGTTGTTCCGCCTGCGCAAGCATCGACGTCCGCTTCATAGTTTTCGTGGCGGTAGCCCCGTAGCCGCGCGAGGGACGCCCCTACGATGGATACCGCAGCACAACTTTGCTGCCGTAGTTAGTATCGTTGAGGATTCCGAGGATATTTTCGCCGACCTGGTGCGTGCTGACACCTTCTTTGCCGGTGCCGTCGTGGACCATCGCGGTGATCATGTAGTTGCGCACGGCGACTTTGAGTTCGGTGTACTCGGTGGCCAGCACGTTGAGCATCATGCGCTGCGCGGCTTGGGCAATCGAAATATGCCCGAAGTTTGGCCACACAAAATCAGCTGAGCCTCCGCCGACCGCAACATACGCCCCGGCCTCTGCGACCACTGGCAAAAATGCGCGTGCTGCAGCGAAGTGCGAAATAATCGATTGATCGAGAAACTCGGCGAACTGCGCTGCGGTGGTGTTCCGTAGCTTCATTTTGCCGCGTGGCGGATTTACGCTGGTAATCACCACATCGATAGTACCAAGGGCGGCGAGGGCGCCAGCCGCCGCCACCTGCGCGCTGGTGTCGCTACCAACATCCGCTACCAGTACGCGAATCTGCGGAAATCGGATTTGCAACGCGTCGAGCGCGCGCTGATTTCGCCCGATGGCCAGCACGCGATGGCCGGCCGTGCTCAGCACGCCTGCGATGCCGCCGCCGACCAACCCGGTCGCACCAATGACAACGATATTTTTCATGGCAAGGGTGTAGCACAGTTGTATTGGCGCACGGTGAGCGACTGTTAGCGCTGTAGCTTGACCGCCGGTAAAAATAAGGCGAACAACGCTACATGCGAATCCTATCGGTTGTAAAAAGCGCGTTCCTCGCGGCGACGTTGACCATGGCGGCAGTTGGCTGCGGTCCGTCGTATCAAGAAATGAAGCTTGCTAAAGATGCGACATACAACATCACGGGCAAAGAGCTGTTCGACATCGCGTTGCAAGTCACCCAGCGCAATTTTAAGGTCGAAGCCGTCGGCGATACCCGCGATTGGTTAGCCACCACGGCTAAGTGGTACACGCCTGAAGGTCAGTCGGTTACCGGCGGCGCACGCGACTACGTCAAGGCCACCGAAGGCAGCATCAATGTGAGCTTGCGGGTCCAAGTTGTGTCCGACGGTACGCATTCCCGGGTCATCGTGAAGGCCGTGGCTCGTCGATTTAAGGTTGGTATGTCAGCGTTGGAAGAATTTAACGACGAAGACACCAGCAAGCCAGGTTGGGTCAATGGCAAAGCCGACACCTTGGCCTACGAGATCTGGGAAGCCGCGAAAAAATACCAAACCACAACAGCCCCAGGTGCCACCGCGCCAATCGTGCCCGCGCCGGTTGCGCCAGCGCCAGCTGCGCCCGCGCCGGTTGCACCAGCGCCCGTTGCGCCAGCACCCGATGTGCCCGTCGCTGCACCAGCGCCACAACCGGTCACGCCGTAGTTCGCATTATACGTGGAATCCACGCGGCGCTCGGACTCGAACCACGAATCTCGGGCCGCCGCGCTCGGGTTGCTGCGATGAATACCCTTGGGGCGGTGTCGGTAGAGGCCGTTACGTGACTGGCATTGAGGACGTTCCCGCTGAACATTCGTCAAATTTTCGACGATCATTCCGCAGGTTAACTAATGCCTGAGTCCCGGGTGTTGACCGCATGCGCGACCGCCGCGCGTCACACCAAATAGTCGATACACTGCGCGTAGTCGATCGGTTCGCCGGTCCATTTTGATGCGTTGCTGTTGGCTGTAATGGCGAGCTCCGCATGCGCATCCTGCAACGCTGCGAGGCCGCGTCGAGCGTCAGTGTTGCTCGGCGTTGTGCGAGCTGGTTGCGCGTCGATGAGCCGATTGCGGTGATCGAAGAATTTCCAGCCATCGACACGGTCGGTTTCGACCCGGCAGCCGCCTTCGTGCAGCAAAGTATGGTGGGCACTGCATAGCAGGAT
>JAGPDK010000672.1 GCA_018057605.1 Kofleriaceae bacterium
GGTGCACCCACAGCCGCTACGTCGACGGCCATCACATTGAGCACTGGGCCAACGGCGGCGAAACTGCGTTGTCTAACCTCATGGTGTTATGTAGTGCCCACCATACGCTGCTGCACGAAGGCGGCTGCCGAGTCGAAGCCGATGCCAATGGCTGGAATTTTCTCGATCATCGCAACCGGATCATCGACGCGCAACCAGCTCGCACAACGCCGAGCAACGCTGGTGCGCGACGAGGCCTCGCAGCGTTACACGATGCCGATGCCGCGCTCGCCATCACGGCCAATACCAACGCATCAAAATAGACCGGCGGCCCGATCGACTATGCGAGGTGCATCGACTATTTGGTGTGAGGCGCGGCGGTCGAGCAAGCGGTCAACACCATGGCCTCAGGCGTTGGAAGATCTGCGGAATGATCATCGAAAATGTGACGAATGCTCAGCGAGCAAGTCACTTGTAAAATCGAGGCCGACATGAAGTGCACCAGCGAACGCTGGGGCGCGGGGCCGCGAGCAGCATTGACCTTTTGTCAAAGCGATGCTGGTTAGCGTGCGACGGTCGGCACGGGGCCGCGAATCTTGGCTAACAAGCTGCCAAGATGCTCACGTCGCGATTCGACACAATAGTCGCGAACCAAGCGCGCATGGGTGCGGGCCATGGCGACAAAGCGCACGCCCACTTCGGTTGCCACCGTGGCGCCGCGGCGATGGCAAATTTCGCCAGCCGCCCAGATTGAATCAACGATGCCTGGAATTTGGAATTCCAAACCAACGACGCTGCCCAGCGACGGTGCCAACAACGAAACCGACGACATGCACACGCCGGTGTCCGACAAATCGGCCGCCAGCGCACGCACCGGTCGATCTTTCACGTACGAGGTCATCATTACTTCGTACGGCACTCGAAATCCAAATCGTCGTTCGCGCATGGGCATCCTAGGTAATGAAATGTAGGTAAAAAGTGTACCAAGCCCTGCGTGATGCCCAACTTTTTTGCGTTACGATGGCACCATGAGTCTGGCATTGCCGCAGATTTCGCGTGCCGACGCCGCGTTATGGTCGATGGTGGCCCGTGCTGTAGCAGCGCGGCAACCGGCATCGCTGGCAGCGTGGTCTGCTATCGTCGGAGAACCATTGGCATTGGCCGAGATGCAGCTCATGCCCTGGGCCCGCGATGATGTGATGTGGACGACGGCGACCTTGCTGGATGCGCATGGTCCGTTAGCCGAAGTGGCGATTGCAACCACGTGGCTGCGCCGTATCACGCAACGTCTCTTGGGTGGTCCGGCCGAAATGGCGGCACCGCGCCCAGCGACCGCGGCCGAACACGCGGTGTGGGCCTTCTTGGTCTCGGCGATGGTGGCCCAGCTGGCCGCGCCCGTCGAGGTTTCGTTGCGGCCGCCCGCCATTGGCGCTGCGCGATCGGCGGTGCGCATCGCGTTGCAATCCGACGCTGGGCTGGTAACGTGTGCAATTCTACCTTGTCGTTCCGAGGCCATGGCTGGAGCATTCGGGTTGTTGCATCTCGCCGCCATGCCGCCGGCATGGTGGGCCAGTATAACGCTCGACTTGCCCGTCGCAATTGCTACCACCACGCTGCTGCGCGCGGCGTGGCAAGCCGTGCAAGTGCGTGACGTAATCGTGTTGGCCGCCGCGGATCTTCAGGCCGGGTTGCTTATTGGCCAGGGCACGCTGCCTTTGCGCTGTCAGCTCGGTGGCCCAACATCGCGGGTTGATTCACGCTATGTTGCCGCGGTGATAAACGCGGTGCCAGATGACACGACAGTTACGCTGACTGCAACGGTGGGTTCCACCTCGATGTCGCTCGCGCGCTTGGCGTCGCTGGCGGTCGGTGAAATCCTAGAGTTGGGACTGCCGAGCAAAGGTTCGGTTGAACTCCGGTTGGCCGGCGCGGTCGTGGCCCGGGGCGAGTTGGTTGACGTTGAAGGTGAGTTGGGCGTGCGGGTGACGCAGCTAGGACCAGCATGAGGCGGTGGGGCTTGTCGCGATAGCCTCGGTGTGGTAGTCGGATTGCGATGCCAGTTTACGAGTATGAATGCAAAGCTTGTCATCAGGGTTTTGAGTACCAGCAGCGTATGTCGGACCCTGAAAAGACCGTGTGTGAAGCCTGTGGTGGCGCGCTCGAACGGGTTATTTCCCGGACAGCGTTCCAACTCAAAGGCGGCGGTTGGTACAAAGATCTATATTCGTCGACTAAGACCGAAGGGCAAGCGGAATCGAGTCCCAAGGGTACGTCGGTGGCGACTGGCGCCGCCGCAAGCTCAAGTGGTGACAGCGCGCCAGCGGCACCAGCCAGCCCGAGCGTGGGCACAGGCTCGAGCACACCATCGAGCACCGGCACTTCCGGTGGTTCGAGTGGTGGCAGTACGGGCGCCAGTGGTGGTGGCTCCAGTTCCAGTGGCGGCGGTAGCGCTGCATGACCGCGCAACTGCTGGATGGCGCAGCACTGGCAGCGAAGGTGCGCGCCGAGGTAGGGCTGCGCGCCGCCGCACTT
>JAGPDK010000673.1 GCA_018057605.1 Kofleriaceae bacterium
TTGAGCAAGCGACGCCTCGTTTTTTTAACACCGGGTTATACAATGTAAACAATGGCCAGTATCCGATCACTGACCAAGGCCTGTGGGAAGTCACGTTGGTCGAAGCCGACCGTGGCCGTTACCGCCCTCCAACGCTGCGCAACATTGGAGTGACGGCGCCGTACATGCACGACGGCAGTGTTGCCACACTCGAAGAAGTGATTGCGATCTACGAACGTGGAGGCCGGTTGATAACCTCGGGCCCCAACGCTGGCGACGGCCGCGACAATCCGAATAAAAACGGCTTTGTCTCAGGCTTTAGCCTGACCCCGCAAGAGCGCTTGGACCTGGTCGCGTTTTTGCTGGCGCTTACCGACGACGAATTCTTGCACGATCCAACGTTGGCCGATCCGTTCATGCCGATGCCGTAGTTTTGGTCGTGGCCATGGCGACTCGAGTTGCCAGGCCACGTGCGTGTTCGTGGATTACGTTGCCTCGACAACGAGCTAAGCAGCTAACCAGCTAGAACTACGTAAAAATTGCTGCGATTTGCTGTCATTGTTGTCACCTTAATGACAGCGCCCGTGGCACTTCCGTTGCATGGGGTGCAGCCATGCACAGACTTTTAGCGCTACTCCTGTCGTCGGCAACCTTACTCAGCTGTGTCACCGACGATCGCGGCGAAGAATTCGATCCACCGACCGAAGCGGGCAAAGACGACTCGCAACGGCGCCCCACCGACCATGGCACGCTTGCGTTTGGTGCAGCGCAAATCGCAACCATCTCGACCGAAGCCGGCTTTCATGCTTGGCAGTTTGAACTGACCGGCGACGCGAACATCGATGCCTGGACCACCTACGCCTTGTTAGGCCAACGGCGCGTTGACACCGTGATGTACCTGTATAAACAACGCCCTGGGGTTAACGGCGGGCCAAGCACTTGGGGGCCATACATTGCGCGTAACGACAACGATGGTTCGCGGACGTATTCGCGGATCAAGCGCACGTTGGGCGCCGGCCGCTATCGGTTGTTAGTCAAAGGCTACGCCGCCACCACGCGTGGTCGATTCGCTATTGAGCTTGGCTGCAGCGGCACCGGGTGTGTCGCTGCGCAGCGCGCGTGTGTGTTGGGCGATACCTATCAATCTGCATTTACCACCCCAGGTTTGATCGCACAAAACACCACCATCTTGCGCGCGACTGATGCCGCGCAACTTACCCAAGCTGACAAAACCCGCATCGTGCAAGCGGTCCAACAAAGTTCGCACACCGATGTAACCACCTGGCAACAAGCCATCGCCCGCGTTGACGGCGGCGAGATCAATCGGACGTTTTTCGTCGACGAAGCCGCGCGACGCATGTTTGTTGCGTATGAATACGGCGCTGGTGACAATTCGTACGGCGCGTTTTTTAACCATCATTCAGGCCAAATGATTTCGTCGATTCATGATGGTGATCTGCAAGCCTGTACAACCCCATCCGAAGTTTGCGAACTGCCCGCCACCTTCGTCGACTTTACCAACAACCCGAGCTACGCCCAAAACGGCGCGCGTTACATTACGGCCGCATCCCAACTTGAAGGCACCGAAGCTGCGCAAGCCTTGGCGGCTTTACGTTTCGTTTATGAGGACAGCAACAACCGCATCGCCAACCTGGCCGCAGGGTTGGCAATGGCTGATGAAGGCTCCTTGCGTGTAGTCAATCTTTTTCATCTCGCCACCAATACCGATCTCACCGCAGTTGAATTTGGCGCAGGTGACACCTCCGTCGGCTTGGTATTTTTTGGCAACAGCGTCGTGGTGGCCGGGCAAATCAGTGATTCGCAGATCGAAAACTGCAATTTCTTCCGAGCCAACACCAGCGCAGCTCAAGCGGCTGGCCAACAGTGCCGTGCCACCTCTGAATGCCAAACCGGTTTGCGCTGCGAAGGCGTATTTGCCAATGCCGGCGTGTGCATCTCGACCACGGTGATTCCAGGCACGGGCAACGAATGCAACTCCGATGCAGCGTGCGGCAACGCGGCGCTGATCTGCGCCGGTGCAACGCGCGGCGGCGGCTTGTGCGCTGCAACGTGGATGCGCGGCAGCTTTGCCGATGCAACCTCAACAGCGCTAACCGATGCTGGCACCACCGCTCGCAGCGTGTCGGTACGAGGCTTGGCCACCGTCGACACCGACGTCACCATCAAACTCACGATCGATCATCCAAAACCGTCGCAGTTGCGCATTACCTTGGCCAATCCCGGCGGCACCGAGGCCGTGGTGTTTCAAGGCACCGCGGCGACCACCGGTAGCTCGGTCGCGCTCAATCAACCTGTCGTCGGCTTTTCCGGCGATGAGTCAGTTAACGGCCAATGGACCTTGCGCATCACCGACATGACAACCGGCAGCGTCGGTACCTTGCGAGGCTGGACGCTTGGTGTCACGTCGCGCTGGGACTAGTCCTCAAGGTATCAACCGACCACGGCCCCTGAACGTGCCAAGCTAATCGTCGACGCTGCACACATCGCATCACTGTGTTTTGCATCGGGC
>JAGPDK010000674.1 GCA_018057605.1 Kofleriaceae bacterium
GCTGTTCCCCGATGTGAAATTTGCCGGCGTTGATTACGCCCCGACCAGTGACAAAGGCCCGCCGGCCAATCTGCTGGGTTTGCGATTTCGCGAACACGAAGGCAGTTTTGTGATGGGCGCCATCGCTGCACGGTTGTCGGTTACCCACAAGGTTGGCTTTGTTGGCGGCATGAAAATCCCGCTGATTCGCAAATTTGAAGCCGGCTACGTCGCTGGGGTTCATCATGAATGTCCAAACTGCCAGGTCTTGTCGGCGTATGCCGGCAGTGAACCGAAGGCGTTTGCCGATGCTCCGCTCGGCCAAGAATTAGCATCAGCCCAATACAGCCAAGGCGTCGATATTATTTTTCACGCGGCCGGCAAAACTGGCGACGGCGTGTTTGCTGCAGCGAAGCGGCGTGGCGCCCGCGCGATGGGCGTGGACTCGGATCAATTTGCCAATGCGCCGTGTTGCGTAATTACCAGCATGCTCAAGCGCGTCGACAACGCGGTGGTGACCGTGGTGCAAAACGTGATTGCTCACAAATTCGTCGGAGGGATCGTGGAACTTGGCATCGCCGACGGTGGCATCGATATCGTGAGCGACGAACACAACCGGGTGTTGCTACCAGCCGCCGAGGTTTTGCATGCCCGCAAACTGATGCAGGATATTATCGCTGGGCGCATCACGGTGCCGTCAACATGAGTAGCGCCAGATGAGCGCCCCAAGCGCAACTGCCAACGTTGTGCCGTTAGCGCTGCGGGTGCGTGCCAGCAAGGCGTTTGCCGGCCGCCCGGTATTGATCGACGTCGAGTTGCAGTTGCGCCCCGGTACCGTGCACGCGTTGGTCGGCGAAAACGGCGCTGGCAAAAGTACGCTGGCGAAAATTGCCGCCGGCCTGCTGCCATTTGACAGCGGCCGCATCGAACGCGATGGGCAGCAGTTCTTCGACGGTACCCGGCTCACCGTCCATGCCGCCCGCGCCGCCGGCATTGGCATGGTGCAACAACACGGCAGTTTTGCGCCCGGCCTGACCGTGGCCGAAAACGCCAGCGTGGGCTACGAGGCGACCACGCACGGCCGTTTGCAACTTGCGGTGACGGCCGATCGCTTGCGCACGCTGGGGCAACGCACCGGCCTCATCGTGCAACCCCATGCTTTGGTCGATTCATTATCCGTCGGTCAAACCCAGCGCGCGGAGTTACTCACGGTGTTGGCGCGCGATGCCAAGGTGCTGATCCTCGACGAGCCAACGGCATTGCTTACGCCTCGCGAAGTCGAAGAATTGCTGCAAGTACTACGGCAGCTGGCCGACGACGGCACCGCAATCATTTTGGTAACCCACCGCTTGCGCGAAGTTCGCGCGGTTGCCGACGACGTTACGGTGTTACGCAACGGCCGCAACGTTGCAACGTTCACGTTGCCAGCCCTGGCGCAGCGCGAAGCCACCGACGATAATGTGGCCGCGACCACCGCCATGCTTGACCGCATCGCGGCTGCGATGGTCGGCCATAGCAACCTCGCCGTGGTAGGCCGCACAGCGCCGCCCGCCGCGAACGCCGCGCCGGTGTTGCATATGCGCACGGTAGATGCGCCGGGGCTAGCACTCGCAGCGTTAGATGTGCGAGCTGGCGAAATCGTGGGCGTCGCGGGGATTGAAGGCAACGGCCAACGTGTGCTGTGTGATGTAATCACCGGCCACATGCCAGCCACCGGCACAATCACGCTGGCCGGCACAACGTTGACCGGGCTTTCGATCGCGGCCCGACGCCGTCACGGCGTTGCGTTCATTCCCGACGATCGCCAGGTCGCAGGGCTGTGGCTGGCCGCAAGTGTGGCGACCAATCTGGTACTCGACCGCACCGACATCACCGGCCGATTCCGTTTGCGCCGCAAGGCCATCGCCGAGTTTGCCGCTGGGCAAATTGCCCACTTTGATATTCGGCCGGCCAACCCCGACACGCCGGTGCAAGAATTGTCGGGCGGCAACCAACAAAAGGTTGTGGCCGCACGCGAAATGGCGCGGCCCAAGGTGCAACTGCTGGTTGCCGCGCAGCCGACCCGCGGGGTTGATTTTGCTGCCAGCGCAATCATCTGGACGCAGCTTCAACGCAGTGCGAACGCCGGCGCGGCAGTGCTCGTGGTTTCCGCCGACCTCGACGAGCTATTCACCATCGCGCACCGTATTGTGGTGCTGCGCCAAGGCGCTATCGTCGGTGAAGTGAATTGTGTGGGCACTAGCGCCGGCGAGCGCGAACAGCGCCGCGCCGACATTGGCGCTTGGATGGTGCAAGCATGAACCGCCGCAACGCCACCGCCGAAGCGCTGATCGTGCTCTGGGCTATCCTCTTGGCGCTAGCAGCGGGCAGTATCCTGATGCTGGCGGTTGGGCAATCACCGGCCCACGTTTGGGTCGCGCTGTTGAGCCGAGCCGTGGGCGACGATTACAATCTTGGCGAAGTTGTGAACCGGGCGACCACGTTGACCTGCACCGGGTTGGCGGTGGCACTGGCGCTTGATGTTGGCCG
>JAGPDK010000233.1 GCA_018057605.1 Kofleriaceae bacterium
GCACGGCGCATAGCTCCGCGATGAAATCCTCGTCGCGTTGCCCTGGCAACGTCCGCCCATCGATTTCAAACGACGCACTGCCTGGAATGACATTGGTTTTGTTGCCGGCGCGCACCACTGTGGCCGAGGCCGTATTAGCAAGTAACGCACCGAAGCTGCGTGCAACGCCCGAGGTTGGCACCAGACGCGTAATGCGCGAGAGCAGGGCTGGCCGCGCTAGCAGTTTGATCAACGGTTGCACCAACGCGGGTTGTTGGGTGCGTAGGGCGTCGAGAAAGTCCGTGACATATTTGGTTGGATGCAGCGGCAGCGCGGCATTGCCCAGTTTTGTTAACGCTTCGGCTAGTTTGTAGATGACGCTGTCGGGCCGCGGCATCGAACCGTGGCCGGGCTCGCCACGCAGGGTGGCACGGACCCAACAAAAACCTTTTTCGGCTACTTGAATTGGATAAAATGTGGTGTCGCCAAGGTGTAGCGAAAAGCCGCCGGATTCTCCGATGGCATATTCGGCTTCGACCAGCGAGCGGTGTTGTTCGACCAAAAAGCGCGAACCAAGATCACATCCCATTTCTTCGTCGGCCACGCCAGCAAAAATGATGTCGCGGTCCAGCGTGCATTGTTGTTTGGCCAAATCGCGCACGATGGCAGTGCACATCGCCGCCATGTTTTTCATATCAATGGCACCGCGGCCCCACAAACAACCTTCGGCTTCGATGCCGGAAAACGGCGGATATTTCCACTTGCTGGCGTCGGCTTCGACCACATCAAGATGCGCGGTGAGCAACAGCGGCGGCAATTTGCCGTTGCCATGCAAGCGCGCCACTACGTTGGTTCGGCCGGGGCCGGCGTCCAACAAGGTTGCGGCAACGCCAACTTCTTCGAACTGGGCAGCAAGATAGCGCGCGGCCTTTTGTTCATCGCCGGGAGGATTTGTCGTATCCATCTGCAGCAGGGCTTGGCAGATCTGTTTCGACTCACGTGCAACAGCCATACGCTCGCACTGTCGCAGGCCGTGCCGGTACCGTCGAGTCACCAGGTGCCAATAGCAACGGATAAATAGCTTCAATCTTTAGCCGCCATGGCCGCGTACGCTCGCATCGAATCACCCTCGGTCGTTCCTTGGCGCATGGTCCCTGACCCCCGCGCACATAGCGCTCGCCACCGTCTTGACCCTCAGTGTGATGATTCGATGCCAACCTACCGTGCCTTCGCGCGTCCGGATAGGTCTGAGGTGGTTGCCCCACGCCGTTGAGTTAGCGTTCGCTCAACGTCGTCTCGCCTTTGATGTCGAGATACGGCTCAAGCTTTTTGAGCGTCTTGTAGCCGAAGCCTTTGACTCGACGCAGGTCCGCCGTGCGTTTGAACCCTCCGTTCTTTTTGCGCCAGCTCACAATACGTTCGGCTTTGGATGGTCCAACCGTTGGCAATAATTGCAATTGCTCCTCGGTTGCCGTGTTGAGGTTGAGTTTTCCGGCCAGCTCTTTGCCGGCGCGTTTGCTCGGTTTGCTGGGTTTATCCTGGTCGAGGTCGTCGCTGGATTTCTGCGCGGCGGCTGAAACGCTTGCGACGTTGGCACGTGGTTGTGCGGCTGCGGGTTTGGTGACCGACCATTCACCACCCATGGTGAACAGCAAGGCGCACACGGCCGCGAGTGGGGCCAAGCGACGCGCGCATGAGGTGAAGAAACCAGACGAGGTTGCGTGGATGTTCGACATAACGATAGCTTTCTGCTGCGCATCGCAGCGAGATGAAACATGAGTGGGAGCGAGGTGAATGAGATAAAGGTGACGGTTTTGCGTCGGTGTCAGCTTAGAACGGCACGTTGTTCGAGATGCCAAGTTGGCCGTGTACGGCGCTGCCTGCGCTGCTTGCGTTGGGCCGCGCCCCGCCGTCGCGAACTCGCAGATCTTCTTCGGTGAGCTCGCGCAGTTGCAGCTTTAAATTGGCTGGCAACACATCGAGATATAGATTGACGGATTCGTCTTTGTTGGGGAACGCGGTGCCCACGCGCATCCAGTGGGTCTTGCCGTCTTTGCGTTCGATCGGACACAAAATTTTGAACATCTTCTTAACCATAATGAACTCGACTTTCTCTGCTGCGCGACGTGCGCAGGCAGACCAAGCCAAGAGCAAGGCCAGTGCCAAGGCTAAGTCGGTAGAATCTCATGGTGCGCTGTCCGGTTTTGTCCGGTCTTCGGACATGTCCGGCCGGACAGTCCGGCATCGGGACAGAATTCGCGCGGGGCCCCGTCCGGATTTTTTTAGCGTGCCGCAGTAGTTGCACACACATCGCGTGCCGGCGGCCGAATGCTGGTGGCGTGGACCAGCTTTGGGTAAGCCGCATTTGCCGGCATCAACTCAACTCAACGCGGGTGCGTACGACCTGGTGGATTTACAGAACAAGCATGTCACTTTGCGGAGTTCTTTTTGGCGCGTTCGGCAAGTTCCTGGCCGAGGCGAGCGCACGCGTCCACGTCGCCACGTTTGCAGGCTGCTACCGTATCGATACGATTTTGCGCTAATCGCGCCAGCCACGTTTCTTGTTCACATGCGCTCGCTTGGCCAGCCACACAAGCTTTGCGTAAGTACGCACGACCTTCTTGGAGTTGCGCGGGCTCATCGAGGACGATCAGGTCTGCTGCAATCATTTCGCAGGTGACACCGCTGCCGATCTCGCAGGCCTTGCGCGTTAGTTCGAACCGCAGCGCTGGTGCAAGCGGAAGTCGCGCAGCGCTCGCGCAACTCGCAACATCAACTGGCTCACTTTCACAGGCCAATCGGGCCCAAGGTTCTACTGGGCCTTTATTTCTCGCTACCACCTCAAGCACTTCATCAAATGTACGTGGTGCATTGGTTCGCACATATTCAACAATGCTTGGCCAGCGTGGATCGTCAACAGGTGCAGCGTAGATCCACGTTGCGCAGTCGCCAAAGACGCCCAACTTGCAAGACTGCAACAGCGAGTCTTTGTCGCCGAGCTCGATTGCGCGTCGACACGAATATCGACTACCTGCAACGCAGCCGCGGCTATACGCCATCACGGCTTTGGCAGGTTCCTGCTCGTAGATCAACGCATCACCAGCGTTTTGACAGCTGGTGACGTCGCCCGTAGCGTTGCAACGCTCCAATTCGGCCTCACGACGTACCGACCATGCATTGGGGCCCGTCGCAGGCGCCGTTGCGCAGCTTGCCAACATAATCGTGAAACTAACGGCCGATGCGACCCTCACGGTTTTGTCGCCTCCTGCACTTCGAGTTTACCGAGAGCCGCACAGGCGTCGTTGGTAAATCGACAAGCGTTCACCAATATCTCCTTGGCGCGAGCGACGTTGTATTGTGGGTTTTGTGGATCTGCATAGATCGATGCCAAAATCGTGCAACTGGTAGAGTGGCCGGCCGTACATCCCTGTGACGCATAGTGCTCGGTGTTCAGTGGATCCAGTCTACGCGCAGCCTCGCATGATGCGAAATTGCCAAGTGAACAGCCATCCGCGTAGGCCGAAAGCGCTGCCGCTGAGCCCGCGCCCGACGGCAACTCGGCGTACTCGCCAGCCTGCAGACAGTAGAACGCGTCGCCCGTGACACGGTTTGCAGGGCGGGCCGAACACGCGACACCGTAGTTTTTCCCGATCTCGGCCGGCGAGTCTTTAAAAAAGATTTGCGCTTCGGCGAGTTTGGCGCAGGCCTCTGCCTGCCCGGCTGCACACGGTTTGGTGTTGTCGGTGTACTGCTTCATCATTTTTTCGCGGCGCTCCTCCGGTGTTTCCGGGGGGTGCCAGAGACGGTGCCAAGCGCTCGGTGTGTCATCGTGGGGTTTGGTCGACTCGCAGATACCCTTATTCACACATTGTTCTGAACAGGCGGTGGCGTTGGACGAAACTGCGAGTAAGCATGCAAATTTTGATAGCGTCCCCAATCTCTGCATATTTCGAGGCTAAACGTTCGCAGCACCGGGCACAACGACATTCGAACCATCGGATATCTAATCGCAAAATTCGTGAACGGCCGAAGGCGAAGCGCGGACGTCTCGACAGCGTTGCGCCGCTGTGACGATCGGTGGCCGGCTCGACCGTGGGTCAGCGCGGCCTCCGTGGCGAGCTGTCTTTGAGTGTTCGCCGACGCTACGTCCGATACATGATGTCGGAGCGCATCGCGTATTTTACGCCCGAGTGCACAACGGAGCCCTCGTGAAGCAGTAGGTGCTGGAACACCAGGGCCGTGCCGACCTTGGGCATCGCCTCAATTCCAAAATCGAGAAATGCGGTTCGGCCGCCTTCGAAGTCATCGTTGAGGTAGACGATCAGCGTGAGCAAGCTGCGCTCGTGCGAGTTGCGCTCGTAGGCGCCATCGAAATGCGCTGCAAACTGCTGGCCGGGTTGGTAACGATAGCAACGAAACCGCTCGTTCGCGCCAACCGCACGCATGGCGCAAAGCACCGGCGGCAGCGAACCCTCGATCCGCGTGAATAACCGCGCTGCGAGGTCGATGTCGTCGAACATCACACGCTCGTTGTTGCGGACGTCGGGCATCATCACATACCCGCGCGGGGTCGAGACTGGCGCCGCAGCGGGGCCAAGCCGCTCAATGCGCGCGATCGCGTCCGCGCACTCGCTCGGGCTCAGCACATCGGGGATGGTCCAAACCAGCGGCGCACCGTGGTCAAGGCTGTCGCCGTCGAGATAGGATCGGCCGCGACCCGGAACGAGGACGTTGGATTGTTTCATTGTCAAAGTGTAAAATATACACCAACAAAAGCCAAGGACTATTTGATGCTCGACGTAGGCCGACACTGCCACTTGCAAAATTGGACAATTGTTATTTGTTCAACTAGCAAGCCGGGGCGGCGACCCAGCGTGCTTTTGTGGCTCAACTACCTGGCCGCCGCGGCGATTGCGTCCACCGTGTCACGAGCACCGCGAATACCCCAAAGATTCTTTCCACGCGGCGGATTGGCACGCTCGGTTCACCTGCCTCGCGCCACAGCTACGGAGCTGGCGATGCTGCTTCATTCACCGGAATCAATTCCTTGCCGACTTGGCTGCTCAGCCAACTACCGAGGGTCGCGTGCTGATTGGCTAGATTTCGCAGAGCAACGGTAGACGGCAAGGGTAACCAGCGTACTGGATCGTTTACCGTGAATGATGTGTGAGCTAGATATTCATACAAGTCGGGGTTGTCGACGGCACACTCGCATTTTTGCATTGCTGTCGCCACACGCTTGACCATGATCGCGCCCAGGTCTCCTCTCCAATCTTCTGGAGTGCTCCACGCGGATAATGCGTCCGGGCAACCTGCGCCCACAGCCTGGATCTCGCCATTGCTGATTGCCCTGGGAGGGGGGAGTTGTTGGTCATTTACCCTGTTAGCCTCTCGCCACCGCTGGACGCGGGGCGAGGACAGCACAGCTTCAGGTGCCTCGATAGGTTGCTCTGCAGTCTTGGTCAACAGGCGGAGTGAGATTGTTGGTGGCACGTGCGCAAGCGCGGTAGCGAATTGCGACAAGTGCGTTGTTGCCGGCGCCCAAATGTAGACAATGGGTGCTTGCAACCAAGCACTGCTATGTTGTGAGACAAATTTATCAAGTTCGGAAAGTGGGAGCGAACTATCGGTGTCTGAAACCACCACGAGGAAACCAGGGTTGATGAGTCTGTGCCCTTCCGCCAGAGGCAGTGTTGGTCCTGATCCAGGTTGTGGATTTGCAACCATTACTCTCGCCGTTGTGTGGATGGCCAACAGTGAGTCGACGCGCTCAGCGCATGTTCGCTTCATGCTCTCGATGGTCGCCACAGTGTTGGCGGGGGCCGATTCGTGTTTTGGTACTTCGCCTGCTACGTGCTTTGGCGAAGCATTTCGGCCCGAGCGGGCACAGCTCACAAGGATCATTGCGAACCAAATCCCTGGGTGACGGAATATGCGACAATGTAAGACAATTCATGACGTTACGCCACAAGGTCAATGACCATGCTGGCCAGGAGATTACCTAGTAGCGACGCGACCTGCTGGAATTCGCCGGTAAACGGGTCATACTGCACGCCTTATGGCAGAGCTTCCACCTTGCGGTCTGTATCGTACCGTCGCTGCGATTGGCGAAATTCCATCTGGGCGACTGGTGTATTTCCACAATCATGGTGACCCCGGCGCCGGTTTGTATTTCCCAGATGGCTGGGCCGACAATCGCGCGCATTTTTCAGCCAAAGGCTCGACCGTACCAGCCAACTTTGATCCGGCTGCGATCAAAGCGTTGCCGCGCGAGGGTTTCTATCGGGTGTCGTCGAAATTTTATTGTTGCGCCAAAAACTGCATCGAGTTTCAGCCCGACATGCTGGTCCAACTTGGCTACAACGGTGCCGGCCAAGCGCTGCTGTTTATGCCGGAGCTGGGCACCGGGGCGATCCGAATTCCCGATCGTGGCAACTTGATCGACGACGCCACGTTTCCAAATCTAGTAGCGTTGCAGGTCCGCGAAGCGCCGCGCGAAAAAGGTGACATCGCACCGTTTCCGCGTGGCATCGTAATTCATTAAGTCACGGCGCGCCCCGCCGCGATTTATAGGTGGCGGGCGTGATACAGTGCGGGCGGATGCTTGAGCGTATCGGCAACTGTCGGATTGTAGAAGAGGTCGCGTCGGGTGGCATGGCGGTGGTGTATCGCGCCATTCAAGATCCGCTTGGTCGCACCGTCGCAATCAAAGCCCTCAAGACCTCGGTTGCAACGCAAGAAAGTATCGCAACCCGGTTCGAGCGCGAAGCCCGCAGCTTGGCGGCGCTGCAGCACGAGAACATCATTCACGTATACGACTTCCATCAAGAGCGTGGCGCGCTGTTTATCGTGATGGAATTTGTGCAAGGCACCGATCTTTACGATTTGCTCGATCGCTGCGGCCGGCTGCCGTACGATGTCGCGGCGATCGCGGCGATGCAAGTGGCGCGCGCCCTCGACTACGTGCATTACCGCGGCATCGTGCATCGCGATATCAAGCCGGCCAATATCATGCTGTCGCGCTCGGGCGGCGTTAAAGTGATGGACTTCGGTATAGCGCGCGATAAAAACTTTGAAGATTTAACCGAGGCTGGCACCGGCATCGGCACGCCGGCCTATATGTCACCGGAGCAGGTGTTGGGTGACAAGCTCGATTCTCGCTCCGATATTTTTTCGCTCGGCGTAGTGCTGTACCAAATGCTGACTGGCAAAAAGCCGTTTGTCGAAGACGAGCAGAAGTCGGCGATGCATAAAATTCGGCTTGAACCGCACATGCCGGTGCGCAAGCTCAACCCTGAAATCCCCCGTGAGTTGGAACGTATCGTCGATAAGTGTTTGGAAAAACGGCCCGCGGATCGTTGGCGCTCGGCGCAACACATGGTGATCGCGTTGGAACGGTTTTTGGCTAAACATGTGGAGATGAATCATCATGCGCGCATCGTGATGTTTCTGCGCGGCCAAAACGTCATCACCGAATTAGAAGCTGAAGAATACTTAAATCCACAAGTGCTGAGCAATGGTGCGGCAACGTTGCTGCAAACCAACATGGCCGCTCGGCAAACCGAACGGCAAGGCGTGCTGGCTCACGGCATTATGTTTGGCGTGTTAGCGCTAATGTTTGGCCTAATTCATGTTGCGCCACTGGGGGCAACGCCTGAAACTCAAACGCTGATTAAACAACAAGGTCGTGGTTTTGTGCGGGTCAGTGCATATCCTTGGGCGCAGGTGAGTATCGACGGTGAGGTGCGGGCTACCACGCCACGTGCGGCTGCGATCGAAGTGACCGAAGGCATGCATACCGTGCGCTTCAGCCATCCATGGTACCAGCCGGTTGAGCGAAGTTTGGTGATGACGCCAAGCACGATGGAGGCTGCGCAGACGCTTACGGTCGACTTTGAACAAGAAGGCAAACTACGGCCTGGCGGGATCGTGCCAACGCTGCCTAGCAAGGTTGATCCGGCCGTGCCTGGTGGGTCGATCGACGATGACGGTGCGGGTGTCGGCTCTGATTCGGCCACCGGGGGGGCAAAATGAACGTACGTTATTGGGTAGCCGCTGCGGTATTGCTTGTTGCAACCCCAACTGCGACGCAGTTCGCACAGGGCAACTGGGTTGCTATCTCAGCTGCGGCGACGCCGAGCGACACCATTGCGTATCGAACCAAACGCGGGGACACCCTTGAACTTCTAGCGGCCGAATACTATGGCGATCGTAACCATGCCGTTTTCATCATGGTTGCAAACAAGATTTTGCATCCACGGCCACTCAAAGTGAACGAGCTGATCAAGATTCCCATCAGTCGAGAAGTCACCACCGCACCTGGCGATACGTTTGAAACGCTGGCGCAAACCTATTTAGGCGATTCGCGGCGTGCATCTTTTTTGGCTGAGTTCAACGGCATCTCAACCGAGGAAAAAGTTGCCGCAGGAGCGACGATTTCGGTGCCGTTTCATGTGATCCACCAGGCCGCAGCCGAAGAAAGTCTAGCTAGCATCGCGGCCGCTTACTTCGGTAACTCAAAAAATGGTGAGATGCTACGGCGCTACAATTTTCTCGACAAAGATGTGATTGGCAACCGCGATAAAATCGTCGTGCCCATTTTTCATGTCCGCGTGCGAACCTCAAAATTGCCGCCAATCAATGCCGATGCGCGCGCCCGCAGC
>JAGPDK010000675.1 GCA_018057605.1 Kofleriaceae bacterium
AAGCCGCCACCGCCGCCGCTCTTCATGCCTTCGGCTGCACCCATCATCATTTCAACTTGAGCGTACTGGGCCATGCCAGCCATGCCGCCGGGGCCCGAGGCCGCAGCGTTTTGGTAGGCCATGCGATCGACCAACTTGTCGAGGCGCTCTTTGTCGGCTTGGTCCATCGAGATCGAAAAATCGCCGAAGCGCACAATTTCGACGCCGTATGATTCGATATTCTTGCGCACGCTTTGTAGCGTGGCGGTTTCGATCTCGTCGGTGTACGCGCCCGAGGTGACCTTGAGCATTGGCCAGTCTTGCTTGACGATGAGTTCGGCAATGCCGTCTTTCATCGTCTTTTGCACTTGGCTCTTGAACCAACCAACAAACGCTTCGTTGTCGCTGACGGCTTGCTGACCAACCAGGCCAATCACCAGTTTGGTTGGGTCGATGACTTTGGCCGAAAATTCGCCGTACACCATCAAGCGTACGCGCATCTTGGTTTGTGGATCTTGCACGTCACCAATGCTGGTGCCGAACTTGAGCGATGGCATTTCGCGGGTGGTGACGAAGAACACTTCACAGATGAAGATGTTGCCGCCGGTGAACTTGTCGACCAGCTGGCCCAAAAACGGAATATTCGAACCGTCGAGGGTGTGACGCCCCGCCGACAACGTGCCAACGTACTGACCATTTTTGAAGAACAGCGCCACTTCGTCGGAGTCGACGGTGAGCTGGGCTTTCATCGGGATGGTTTGATCTGGATGTTTATAAACCCAGAAATTCTTCGCCGAATCGGGCCGCGCGATCGCGAGTTCTTTAACGCCACCTTTAACAAAATCGAGAATTCCCATGGTCGCTCCTTAAAACGAAAAAAGCCGGCTGGAAAACCGGCCGGCCCGGTACGGCGCAAACCGTACCACACAATTCATTCAATGCAGGTGGTTACTCAATCGGCGGTGGGCACTCGGTTAACAACGCTGGATTGAAGGCGATGGTCCACTCGAAAATGAAGCCGTTGTCGATACCCCACAAATCGATGACTTCGATCTTCCAAGCACCGTTGAATTTAGTGCCAATCAAGTCAGCAAATGGAGTTGCTGGCTTGAAGTTGGTGGCAGGTAACGTGGTGATGCTAGGGTTGGCATTAGCAAATTCGAGCATCGATGGCCGGGTGGCGTCCATGGTCCAGCAGTAACGGTAGCCGACGCCAGGGATCGGCGCCCCGCCTTCGTCGTTGTCGTTTGGTTCGCCTAAGAAAACTTGGCCCCCGCTTTGGCCAAGGAATTTATTAAGTTCAACTTTTTGGCCGTCTGGCGCGAGCAGGTTAATCTGCAAATCACGAATCCACGAGTGTTCCATCTTGGCGCACACGTATTGTAGGTCGCTTGCCATCGTCATGGTTTGGTTGGCACCAAAGCCAGTGAAATTAAGCGCCGACGTGTAGCTAGTACCGTCGCCGTCGGGCAATGCGAAAGGCGCACCGAGCGGCCGGCTAACCACGCCACACACGGGACATGCGCCAACACCTGAACAGTCTGGATCGCGACAGTCGGTAATACCGTCGCAATCGTTGTCAACCATGTCGCCACATGCTGCAGCTTCTGGCGCTGCCACACAGGGACCGCCGGGCGCATCGCTGGTGCCAACCGGCGGGGCGTCGACGTCATCGCCCGGGCCAGTGCGCGACGTTGGCCCACACGCAACCAGCAATGCAATTGCTGCCACTGAGGACGCTGAAGACACTGCGAATAGATTTTTAAGCGATGCCAAAACTTGTGTCATAACTGTGCTCCGCGCAAATATGGTCGACGTACACGCCCGTAAGGGGTAGTTTCGTAACGTAAATGTCACTAAAATGGAAGACTTTTGTGGGCCGACACGGCGGCACTGGCCGCGCCAGCCTGCAACGAGGCGATCAGTGCCCCAACTAACCGTGCGCTGGCTCACGCTGGGGCTGCTAGCCATGAACATCGCACTGTTCGTGGTTGGCGCGCTGCTCCGGCAACCAAACGCCGTGCAACAAGGCAACGGGGTTCGCATTGGCTTAGTGTTTGATATTGGTGGCAAAAATGACAAATCGTTTAACGAATCGGCGTGGCGGGGCCTCGAACGGGCCCGTGCCGAGCTCGGCGTCTCGGTTGAATTTGTTGAACCCAGCGGCGGCGCTGACCGCGAAACCGCGTTGCGCGCCTTGGCTGCGAAACACCTCGATCTCGTCATCGGTGTTGGGTTTATTTTTTCATCCGATTTGGAGCGCGTCGCAGCGCTGTTCCCCGATGTGAAATTTGCCGGCGTTGATTACGCCCCGACCAGTGACAAAGGCCCGCCGGCCAATCTGCTGGGTTTGCGATTTCGCGAACACGAAGGCAGTTTTGTGATGGGCGCCATCGCCGCACGGTTGTCGGTTACCCACAAGGTTGGCTTTGTTGGCGGCATGAAAATCCCGCTGATTCGCAAATTTGAAGCCGGCTACGTCGCTGGGGTTCATCATGAATGTCCAAACTGCCAGGTCTTGT
>JAGPDK010000676.1 GCA_018057605.1 Kofleriaceae bacterium
ATGCGCGGCCCGCGCGTCGCGGCTGCAGCTTCTGCTTCTGCTGTACGCATTGCAGATCTCGACCTGTCGTTGCCATCGCCGAGTGGTGATGAGGTCGGTGCACTGGCGGAAGCCGGCGATCTATCGGAAGGCGAGCGCCGCCGGCTGTTGGCGCTGGCGCGGCTGGTCAGTAAACGCGACCCTTGGGCGCTGCTGGGGGTTCCCAAAGGCAGCCTCGATAAAGATCTCAAACGGGCGTACTTTCGGCTTTCGAAGGACATCCACCCTGACCGTTATTACGGCAAACAGCTTGGTTCGTTCAGTACGCGACTGGCCTCGGTATTCGAAGCGGTGGCGCGTGCATATGCTGAACTCACCAGCAAAAAGGCCGCGGCGGCAGTGGTGGCGCGGGCGTCCGACGAGCCGCAAACTCCACAAGCGTATGCCCAGGAATTGTTTGATCGGGCTTGCCATGCTGAGGTTTCGGGTGATGCCGAAAATGCGATGAAACTGTTTGCCGCGGCCGTGCGACTCGAACCGCAGGTACGTTACCTGCGACGGGCGGCAAGTTGTGCGCTGCTGTCGAGCCAGCCTCGCACCGCCGTCGAATACGCCAAAAAGGCGGCCAGTATTGCGCCCGACGACCCGTCGTGTGCCCGGCTGTTGGCGCAGTGTTTCAAAGCCTTGGGGCAACTCGATGCGGCTGAAGAAGTGCTGGTAATGGCCATGGCGATCAAGTCTGAAAATGACATGCTCGCCGCGGAACTTCGTAATGATCTTAAAGACGTACAGCGCGCGCTCGGTCGCCGCTAGGATCGTTACCACGGCCTGGCTAGGCACGCGTACACGCGGCGCCGGGTTTTATCGCATCGATTCATCCCCGGTGAAACGGCAAATATCTGCGCAGATAGTGGCGATCAGTCAACAAAGCAGGGGAGAATAGAGCCCCATGGCTACAGAGAAGGTGATCGGTATCGATCTTGGCACCACAAACTCGTGTGTGTCGATCGTTGAAGACGGCACCGCGACGGTAATCCCGAATCGCGGCGGCTACAAAACCACACCGTCAATGGTGGCCATTGCAGAAAACGGCAAGCGGTTGGTTGGTCACATTGCGAAACGCCAAGCAATTACCAATGCCGAAAACACGGTGTACGCAGCCAAGCGGCTGATCGGGCGCAAGTGGGGCTCGGCGGCGGTGCGTAGCTCGCTTGAAATTATGCCGTATCGAATCGTCGAAGGTCCACACGACGACGTGCGCATTATGTTGCGCGACCAAGTGTTCTCGATTCCGGAAGTCAGCGCGTACATCTTGCAAGAGATGAAGCTTATTTCTGAGGAGTACCTCGGCGAAGAAGTGCAAAAAGCGGTTGTCACTGTCCCGGCGTACTTCAATGACGGTCAACGTCAAGCCACCAAAGATGCTGGCAAGATCGCCGGACTTGAGGTGATTCGCATTATCAATGAGCCCACCGCGGCGGCGCTGGCCTATGGGTTTGGCCGCAACATTGAACGCAAAGTTGCCGTGTACGACCTCGGTGGCGGCACCTTCGATATTTCCATTTTGGAAATTGGCAACGGCGTGTTCGAAGTTATCTCGACGGCGGGCGACACGTTTTTGGGCGGCGAAGATTTTGACCGGCGCATTATTGACTGGCTGGTATTTGGCTTTGAAAAGCAACACGGCATCGATCTGCGCAAAGACAAAATGGCGTTGCAACGGCTCAAAGATGTGGCCGAAAAAGCCAAATGCGAGTTGTCGAGCGTGCGGGAAACCGAGATCAATCTGCCATTTATTATTTCGACCGGCCGCAACGAAGCGCTGCACCTCCAGACCTCGCTGTCGCGCGACAAGTTAGAAGAGTTGACAGCTGATTTGATCGATCGCACCGTCGAAATTTGCGCTCGGACGCTCGAAGAAGCAGAAGTCCCGAAGAGCGAAATCGAAGATGTTATTCTGGTTGGCGGCATGACGCGCATGCCGCGTGTGCAACAAGTGTGCGCTCAGTTTTTTGGGTTGGAACCCAACAAAGGCGTACATCCTGACGAAGTTGTCGCCATGGGCGCTGCCATTCAGGGCGCCGCGCTGACCGATGAAAAGAGCGATGTGTTGTTGCTCGATGTGACCCCGCACTCCTTGGGCATCATGATCGTAGGTGGCTACTTCCACCGGCTCATCGAGCAAAACACCACGGTGCCAACCTCCGAGTCGCACGTCTTTACCACGGTGAAAGACAACCAAACATCGGTGAAGATTCTGGTCCTGCAAGGCGAAAGCGACCGCGCTGAAGAAAACGAATTGCTTGGTGAATTCGTGCTCACCGGCCTGCGCCGAGCCAATCGCGGCGAAGTGGAAGTGGAAGTCACGTTTCACATTAGCGCCGACGGTATCGTTTCGGTCAAAGCACGCGATCTGGAAACCGGCTTGGAGCAATCGATCACGGTAACTGCGACCTCGGGTTTGACCGAGGACGAGCTCAAGAAGATGATCGACGGCAACAAAGAATACATGGTCGATGTG
>JAGPDK010000677.1 GCA_018057605.1 Kofleriaceae bacterium
GATGTGGTTGCGATTTACCGCCAGCGCAGCGTCGAGATGTTTGCGGACAACTTGTAAATCATACGAAGTTTCCAACGTTATCGCGGCCATCAACGCATGGGCATCGGGATCATTGGGATTGATTTTAAAGGTGTCTTCTACCGTTTGCGCAGCTAGCTCACTGGCATATTTTTCGACAAAAAGCTCGGCCCAACGCAGATTGGCTTCGGTCTGTTTGGGATTGAGCTTCTGAATTTCTTGGTACACCGAGTTCGCCAACTCATGTTCATGGTTGGCGCGGGCGACTTCCGCTAATACAAACAAGTCATCTACGTTGTCGAGGTCGAGCTTCTTGGCGTTGTACTCGTCATCGGTTTTTTTGATGATGGCCTGAGCCGCAGCAACGTCACCGCGATCGCGCATCGTCGTGAACAACACCCGGCGCACCACGCGATCATCCGGCCGGGCGGCTGCCAACGCTTCAAGATCTTTGCGCGCCTCGTCGTATTTACCTTGGGCCCGCCAAACCTCGGCCCGCAACACCCGTGCCGCTGGCTCATTGCTGGTCAGCGCAGGCGCTAGCGCAATCAACGCACCCGCAAGGTCACCCTTAATGAACAGGACGCGGGCCGTGAGGACTCCCGCGGCGTTGCGTTCCGCCGCACTGGGCTTTTGCAGTTGGGTCAGGGCCCCAGCGTAATCACCAGCGGTCAGGCGGTCACGTGCGGTAGCGACATCGGCCTGCGCCAAGCGGCCGCCCGCCGCTGCCAGCCACAAACTCGCCAGCGCCGAAAGCAGCGCAAAACCACGAACTTTTGCCATGCCTAGACTGTGACGGCCCAACGCCGTCCAGTCAAACCGATTGCACGCAAGCCAGGCGAAATCCCTAGCTGGGTGCTATGCTGCCCGACATGAGTACGTCCCCTGCGTCTGAGGCTGCGTCCGGTGGCACCGGCATTTACGCCAACTATGACGCTTTTCTCAAGCAAGCCATTCGTGAGTACTACGACAAAGGCTGGACGACCCGACGCGGCAACTTTATCGCGTTGCTGATCGCGAGCGGTCAAACCGCATTTGCGTTGGCCAAAGACTCGGTGGTCGATGGCACCGGCACCAAAAAAGTCGCGATTGGCGCCGGCTTGGTGCTCGCCCTACGAATTGGTTTACGCTACGCAATCGGCGGGCCGCTCGGCATGGTGCTCACCGTCGCTGCGGGCGCTTCGATGGTGTCGTACTTTTTGCGCAATCAAAAAGACATCATCAAAAAAGTCAGTGCCTACAAAATTGTGATTGCGGAAACTCACACGCGCTACGACGAGCTGCACAACGGTTGGCGCGACAACAAATATCCGGTTACCGACCGCAACCTAATGATCGACGGCTTGATGAAGCGATTTTTGGGTCAGGTCGATGAAGCGTAGTCGCCACCCGACGGCGACGACGACGACGGCGACCACCACCATGACAAGCACTGCATTGATGACCATGGTCGCCATCCTTGCGGCCAACGTACCGCTCGCGCACGCCGATGAGGTGACGCCCGCCGCCACCGTGGAGGCGGAGAAGCCCCGCAAGATCATCATCGGCATTCTCGACGTCCGCGTCGCCGGCATGCCAGCCGAAGCGGCGGCCCGTTTTGAAGCCAAGCTCACCGAACAACTTGATACCGGCCATTATTGGTTGGCAACCCGTGCCCGCATGCACGAACTGCTGGCGGGTTCACCCGATTGGATTAACGGGTGCGTCGCAGGACCATGCCTCGGCGTCGTAAAAACCCAAACCGGTGCCGAGCGGGTGGTCAGTGTGTATCTGCATGGCAAAGGCACCAGCTTTGGCTCCGTCGTCACCTTGTTTCGCACGGATACCGGCGCGGTGGTCAAACAACATGCTGAGCATTGTGACGCCTGCACTGTAAATGAAGCCGTGGATCAATCGATTCTTGCCACGATAGGCTTGGTGGCCTTGGCCCCCGACGAACTGCCCGACGAAGTGCGCGATACCCAGGCGCGCATCACCGCCGCCGTTGCACCCGTACAAGCCGAACAACAGCGCCAAGCACGTGGCCATCGCCGCGTCGGCATTGCACTGACAGCCGTTGGAGTTGCCGCCGCCGCCAGCGGCTTGATCCTGCACCGACAAACCAACAATCATCGCGACCTGGCCTTCGGCTTGATCGGCGGCGGCGCCGGCACCGCCGCCTCGGGCCTGCTGGTGTTGACGTTCTAGCGGGATCTCAAACCAATGCCGGTCACGTAAACCAGCGCACGAACTTTTTACGAATTGATTACGTACTCGGACCACGGACGACCGATCTCCGCCGACGAACTCCGAGCCTCAGCAACCACACACCAATGCCGTAGTCATGACTTTAGGTCGCCGGCTCTACCGTCCGGCGCGCGGCGCACGCGGCTTGCGCTTCTTGGTACTTGGACTTGCCACCGCCCGCATACTCACGCCGGCATCGGTCGGCGAAATTTGCCCGATCGCAACTTGATCACCTTTGCGCGTAGTGCCGATGGTC
>JAGPDK010000234.1 GCA_018057605.1 Kofleriaceae bacterium
GTGTACCAAGAAATTCAGAAGCTCAATCCCAAACAGACCGAAGCCAATCTGCGTTGGGCCGAGCTTTTTGTCGAAAAATATGCCAGTGAGCTAGCTGCGCAAACGGTAGAAGACACCTTCAAAATCAATCCCAATGATCCCGATGCCCATGCGTTGATGGCCGCGATAACGTTGGAAACTTCGTATGATTTACAAGTTGTCCGCAAACATCTCGACGCTGCGCTGGCGGTAAATCGCAACCACATCGGTGCGCTGCTGGCGCGGGCATCCATTGAAATTGACCGTAACGAATGGCCAAACGCCTTGGCGACCATTGCTTTGATTACGGCGATAAATCCGCGCAATGTGCAAGCCCTCGCGTTGCGGGCCACCGTGGCTTGGTTGCGCGATGACTTGGTGGGCTACGAAGCCGATCGCAAGCAGGTGTTAGCGATCAATCCCATGTATCACCAGTTCTATCGCACGGTGGCGCACTCGGCGGTACGCGAACATCGCTATGTGCAAGCCAACGAATTAAACCGCGCCGCCATCGCCCTCAATCCCAAGGCTTTCGACGCAATGGGCGACCTCGGCATGGGCTACCTGCGCATGGGCATGGAAACCGAAGGCGTGGAATGGCTCAACAAAGCCTGGCAAGGCGATCAGTACAACGTGCGCACCTTTAATACGCGCGATTTGTTTAGCAAAACTATCGCGCGCGAATACTCGATGGGCAAAACCAAGTCGTTCAAGATTCGCTACCACGCCGACGAGCAGCCGGTGTTGTCGCGGTATTTAGAGCCGGTGATGGAGCAGGCTTTCGCCGACATGGTGAAACGCTATGGCTTTACCCCGCAGACGCCAGTGACCTTGGAGCTGTACAAAGATCGCAGCGACTACAGCATTCGCACCACCGGCTTGCCTGATCTTGGCGCGTTGGGCGTGTGCTTTGGTCAGGTTATCACCGCGATGTCGCCGTCCAATGGCGACATCAATTGGGGCATGGTGTTGTGGCACGAACTTGGGCACGTATTTGCAATTCAATTGTCGAATTCACGGGTGCCACGGTGGTTTACCGAAGGCTTGTCGGAGTACGAAACCCTGCGCGCTCGGCCGGAATGGCGCCGCGAAAATGATGCAGATCTGTATGGCGCGTTGGTCAATGGCACGTTGCCGTCGATCGCAGACCTCAACGCCGAGTTCATGCAGCCCGATACCAGTGCGGTGGTGGTTGCGTACTATTTGTCGGCGGTGACAATTGAATACTTGGTGCAAACCTACGGCTTTAACAAAATCGTCGATGCGCTCAAGCTGTATGGCAAAGGCAAAGCCAACGTCGAGGTGCTTACGGCGATCACAGGCAAAAACATCACACAACTCGATACCGCGTTTCGTAGCTATTTGAGCACACGGCTGGCCGCGTACAAAGGCACCTTCAAGTTGCCGACCCGCGGCTTTGATGACTTGACCAAATTAGAAATCGCTGTCGATGCCAAGCCCAACGATGCCAAGGCAAAGGCCAACTTGGCGCTTGGCCACTACTACGCCCGCGACGCTGGGCCTGCGGTCGCAACCGCCAAAGCTGCGCTTGCGCTCGATCCGACCCAGCCGCTAGCCCGCTATATTATCGCGGAAGCGACGATGTCGGCGGGCGATGTAGCCAGCGCGCAAGCGCAGTACAGCGCTTTGATCGCCGACGGTATCGATAGTTACGACATCCGCACCAAACTCGCTTCGATTGCGCAAAAATCGGGACTGGCCCAAGTTGCCCAAGCCCAATTGTGCAAAGCCAAGCAGCTCGATCCTGAACGGAGCTACCCGTATCAGGCGCTCGCCGAAATGTTTGAACAGGGCGGCGACCAGGTTAAACAACTGCAAGAACTCGAACACTACGTGGGTATCGAGCAAATGGAATTGGCGCCACTCAAGACGTTGGTCGCCGGTTATGGTGCGCTGGCCAACTGGGCCAAGGTCCGGACCTATGGCGAAATGGCGCTGTTCATTAACCCCGCCGACCCAGATGTGTTGCTGATGCTGGGCAAGGCCTACGTTGCGCTTGGCAAAGGTGAGCGTGCGGTATTCACCTACGATACGGCGCTGCTGATCAAACCCGAGTTGCGCCGGCCAGCGCTAGCCCATGTTGGCCGAGCCCGCGCGCTGTTGCTCGTCGGTAAAAAGCTGGAAGCCAAAGCGGCGTTAGCGCTTGCCGCCAAAACTGAACCGGAAAACGCCGACGTGATCAAACTCAAGGCCGAACTCAAGTGACAACCACCTATTTCGGCGGCAGTAACAACGTGGCATCAATTGGGATGAACCGGGTAGCGGCCCGTTGCAATGACGCCGCGGTTAGTTGCGGTACGCCGTAGACTTCAACGTTGAGGTTGTGGCGCAGGCACAAACGTTCGACCAACATATCAAAATCGCCGTCACCTGACGCCAGCACGACGATGTCAGTGTTAGCGACGACGTCCAACACGTCGATGGTGATGCCCACATCCCAATCGCCTTTGGCCGAGCCATCGGCCCGGGTGATGAACGGCTTGAGCTTCACTTCGAAGCCGATGCCGCGCAGGATATTCTGAAACTGTTTTTGTTTTTCGTCGTCGCGGCCAATGGCGAAGGCCGTCGCTTGCACGACTTGGCGCCCAGTGGTGACGCTGCGCCAAAACCGGTTGTAGTCGAAGTGCGCGGCATACACTTGCCGGGTCGTATAGTAGATATTTTGTACGTCGACGAAAATCGCCACGCGCGGAATATGTTGCGTCGACACGGGTTAGAACGTCCCCATCGCAGCAAGTCCCGTACTCGTTTCGCTGACCATCGGTGCAATCGTCCAGGTGATGCGCGGCGCTTGAACTTGGTTTGATAAATGCCAACTGGTGCGCGGCATCAAATAGTTGTGCAACAACCCGACCGGGTAGCCGATGGCAAATGACCACAATGCTTCGGTCGGGGCGTGGTTGCGCAACAAGATCGCGGCACCCACCAGATGCAACGCGATCCCGCCGCCGTGGCTTAGGAAGAACGCGCGTTTTTCGCGTTGGGCGGTTTTACGCAATGCTGCGTAGGCAAGTTGCGCCCGTGCGCAATCATTGGGTGCCGCAGCGAGTTGCGCTGCCGATACTGTTGCAACTCGCAGCGGGGTGATGGTGCGGGCCAAAAAACCGATCATGGCTTTGCTTGCACCGATGTAGTTGGCCAAATCGGAACGGTCGTGGTTGGGCCCTAGCGGGTTCAAGCTGCCGACGGCAAAACCGGCCTGGGTAATGGCGGCAGCACCAAAAATACTGGCCCAGGTTACCCCCCATTGGTCGGCGGCGACGGCTTCGTTGCCAAGCGCGCGCACGATGCGTTCGGTTTGTTGCGGATCGCAAACAGCGTCGGCGTCGGCGTGGCACGGTGCGGCGCCTGGCGTTGCCATTGTTGCCACCACGACGGCGGCTAACAGCCAACAGCGCGGTACGCCGAACTTAAACATGGTTGATTGTGCCAAAGAACCGATGGCCTGAGCTGCGGGCCGGCTTATTTCTGCACTGGCCAATGTGGCCAGCCTGGAAGCCATCGCGTTGGCGCGTGGGGCTTGCCCAAATCGGTAATCGCAAGGCGGCCGTCGTCGAGGGCAAAGACCACAGCTTGCGAATGGGCTCGCCCAAGCACCAGGGCTTTGGTTTGCTGCCACAGTGGATGCCCAGCGCGAATCACAACCTTGGCGCGGTTTTCAAGTTTTTCGCGCTCAACCCAGGGCAGCAAGATCCACGGCGCGATTTTTACGCAGGCACCGCGGCTCCGACTCCAGGCCAGCCACGGCGAAATATCGACGGTGTTGATGCGATTCCGCGGCCGAATGGGGCGGGGCGCATGGCCAGTGGCCTTCGCCCTGTGCGCGCGTACAGCATGGCGGACAAAGCGCTCGGGCAACCGCACGTTATGTTCTTCGACGTAGTGCGCTAAGCCTGACGGCCAAATAAATTGGCCATCAAACAAATCGCAGGTGCCAAGCGCACGGGGTGCTACCCCGCAATGAAATCGACAATATGAAAGCCCGCCGTAACGCTCAAACACGGTGCCGTTGCGCAAATACGCAACGACTGCAGCGCGACGGGCCGGTTGCCAACGCCCGACCAGCGCTTGCGGTCGAGGATAGTGGTTGGGCGCAAGTTCATTGAACCAATAGCCCAGCGCTTCGAATTTCGGCGACGCGGCGACGACGGATGTCATATGGCTATCGGTGCGTGCAATGAGTGGGTCGGATTGCCGGTGTTGCCGTTATGGCCGTCGCACACTGCTGGCTGAGGCCGTGGCGGTGTGCTGCGCGTGCGCTGCAGCAATAGCATCGGCAACCATTTTTTCTTGTTCGGCTGGGATTTTCCAACGCGCTTGCACTGCGGGCGCCAAGGTATCGACTGGATCAAAGTACAAAAAATAGCCAGGCTTGACCGACGGTGCGGCAAATACTGAGATGCCGGTGCTGCGATCGTAGTGTTCAAACGAATGCGCCACCCGCTTGCCGCCGCCACCTGGCGCATCAACCACAAAGGTTGGGGTATGAAAGCCGGCGGTTGTGCCACGCACGGCTTTTTCGATGTCCAGCGCGGTTTGCAACGTGGTGCGTAGGTCTTCAACGCCCTTCACCAAGTCATGCACATACACGTAGTACGGATGCACTTGGCAGTGGCCGAGGCGTTTGACCAACAACCGCATGGTTTCGATCGAGTCGTTGACGCCACGTTGCAACACCGCTTGGTTGCGCACGATGATGCCGCGCGAAAATAAAATGTCGAGGGCGCGCTTGGTAATCGCGGTGATTTCGTTGGGATGATTGAAGTGGGTGTGCACCACTACTTCTTTGTGCAGGCGCCGACCCTGTTCAACCACCGCCGCGAGCGCGTCGACCCATTCGGTGTCGGTGATGAGCTTCATCGGCATCACCGCCGGGCCTTTGGTCGCAAATCGAATCCGCCGCACGTTGGGCATCGCCAACAACCGGGTGCCGATCAGCGTGATCTGCCGAGCTTTTAGCTGATAACTGTCGCCGCCAGAAACCACGATATCTTCAAGTTCGGGTCGTTCGCTGATGTACTGGAACGCGCGTTCCCAGCGCTCTTCGGTGGCCTTGAGTGAAACTTTTTCGACTTCGTCGGTATCTATGCCCACCGCGTAGCTGCGTGTGCAAAAACGGCAATACACCGGGCAGGTGTCGAGCGCCAAAAATAGCGCTTTGTCAGGATACCGATGGGTCAAGCCTGGCACGGGCGCATCGGCTTGTTCGTGCAACGAATCAAGCGTGAGCTTGGGATGATCGGGGAGTAACTTTGACGCTACTGGCACAAATTGCCGACGCAGTGGATCATTGTAGGCGTCGGCCCAATCGATCAATGACAACAAGTACGGCGATACCCGAATGCTCATCGGCGACTTGGCGAAACCCGCCGTCACGTCGTCGTAAAAACTCTGCGGGACGAGGTCTTGCACCGTGGCCAGCAAGCGCGCTGGATTGGTAATGGTGTTTTTGGCTTGCCAGGTGTGATCGAGAAAGGTGGCTTCGTCGATATTTTTGTAGGCTGGAATCTTTTGCCAAAACGGACCATCGAGCAAATTGCGATGCAACAGCGTGGTGGCGTCGACGCCAGGCTTAATATGCGTAATGGCGTCGGTGCCTTCGGCCGGCTGAACGGGAGCGCGGCCGATGGTTTTGATTAGCGTTGGGGTTTCCATGGTGTCCTCGAAACTGGTGCGAAGATTGACGGCGAGGCGCCGATGCGTAGCGGTGCTTGCGAAAGCCGAGTCGGAGTGGTCGACATGGCATGGTTGCGGTCAGCGCGGCATGATGCGCCGCACCGACGCTACGCAACGTCAGGTTGATGAGGCACGGAGCCCAGGTACCACATGTTCTATAGGTAACATGGAGCTTGGCGCGGGCCAAGCATTAGCTTGGCGCGGTTTTGCCCAGCGCTCGACGGTCCGCTCGGTGCTCGACGGTCCACTCGGCGCTCAGCCACTCGGCACTCGGCTGCTCGGCGCTCGGTAGTCGTTAGACTTTGCAGATAGGGTGGGCTCGGAACCAGGTCAATGTGCACGTTGACCTGGCTGAGCTGGCAGCGGACAGGTCAGCCATGATTTGGCCACGATTTGATTAGTGCATTTTATATAGTAATAACAATGCATTGTAGAACATCTGTAACAATTCTCAAAAATATCACTTGCCAAATATTATTAGAATGAATATTCATTCCGAACGTAGATGACAGCAATTTCGAAACCAAGCGCAGTCGCCACAACGGCCGCAAAGGGTGCAACTCAACGTGCCGCTGCTGCCACGCGCGGCGACAAACGCGAGCGTATTCTCGATGCCGCCTTGGATCTGTTTGTTGAGCGGGGATTTTTTGGCACCGTGGTGCCCGACATCGCCGCGCTGGCCGGTGTTGGCGCGGGTACAATCTACCGCTACTTTGATTCAAAAGAGGCGCTGGTCAATTCCATCTACCGCCAAGAAAAATTGCGCTTTGCGAGCATTGTCACCGACGATTTTCCCTTCACCGCGCCGACCCGTGAACAGTTTCGCGCGTTGGTTATGCGGATGGCCACGTTCACGGTTGCGCATCCCAAGTCATTTGTCTTTCTAGAACTGCATCATCACGCGCGTTACCTTGATGCCGAAAGCCGCGCAGTCGAAGAGCGCATGTTGATGCTGATGTCGCACGTGATTGTGCAGGCGCAAGCTCGGCGTGACCTCAAGGCTGCGCCCCCGCGGTTGATCATGGGTATCGTGATGGGCGCTTTTATCGGCATGGTGCGCAGTGCTTTCGAAGTGGAGCAGCCGCTCGACGACGTGGACTGGATCTTGGCCGAACAATGTCTGTGGGACGCTGTACGTAGCTAATTATCCTCGATATATCGAGGATTTTGGTTTCAGAACAAGCGGAATGAATGTTCATTCCAAGTAAAACTAAAGGAGCTCTTATCTATGTCGAACACCAGCATGCATCAGCAAATTGTTCTCATCACGGGCGCCACCGCGGGCATCGGGCGTACCACTGCGCTGTACCTCGCCAAACTAGGGCGCCATGTCATCGCGACCGGGCGTAAGCCTGCGGAGCTGGCCAAGCTACGGCTCGAAGCGGCCGGGACAAAACTCGATACTGTTGAACTGGACGTCACCTCGGTCTTGTCGATCACGCGTGCCGCCGCCGATGTGCAACGTTTGACCAATGGTTATGGCATTGATGTGTTGGTCAATAACGCCGGCTACGGCGCTCTGGGGCCGAGTTCCGAGATCACGGATGCCGAAATGCGGCGGCAATATGACACCAATGTGTTTGGTGTGATGAACGTAATCCGGGCATTTCTGCCTGCCATGCAGGCTCGGCGCTCAGGGCGCATCATCAATGTTTCGAGTTTAGGGGGGCGGGTGACGTTGCCGTATTTTGGAATTTACAACTCAACCAAATACGCTGTTGAGTCGTTGTCCGATGCGTTGCGCTACGAACTGCATGCGTTTGGCATTTACGTGACCCTGATTGAGCCTGGCGTGATTCGCACCAATTTTGAAACCACGGCGCTGGCGGACCTCAGCAAGTTTGATGGTTCGCCTTACGCTGTATCGTTAAAGAAAGTTGATGCACTCTCGAAGCGGATGAACCGTTTCGCCGGTGAACCGATCGTCATTGCGCGCGCCATCGCACGGGCGGCAACCGTGCGCCGGCCGGCTGCACGTTATGTTGCACCACGTCTGAACAACGTCGTGTTGGCGCTCAAAACCGTGCTGCCGACGAGGATCTTTGACTGGTCGATGCGCAAAGTCGGCTATTTGACCAAGACAGATCTTGCGCTCGACCGCGCTGCCGCTGCCGCTGCGGCTGCAACGGCGAAAGTGTCGTTGCGAGCGGTGAGTTAATCGGCGCTGACGGCCGGCGCTGCAAACACATCCCACCGCATGACTTGAACGGGTGCACGCATCGCTTTGGAGACGTACTGCAAAGGCACCAACGCCGCTTGTTGAAGTTGCAGAAAGTCGCGGACGCCGGGGGCCTGATAGGTCGCTTCGCTCATGGCGACTTGCCAGGTTTCGGCCAAAGCTTGCAACTTGGCTGCGACATTAACGGTACCCCCAAAAAAATCCATGGTGGCGTTTAACCGCACGGCGATACATGGCCCGGTGTTGAGCGAAATGCGCAACCGAATCGGACACTCGGGGCGATCTGGGCCAAACCGACGATGAATCGCAGCGCTACATTGCACGGCATCGAGCGGGTTGAGAAACGTCGCCATCACCGCGTCGCCGATGGTTTTGATGACCGCGCCATTGTGCTCAACGATCAGGGCGAAGACGTCGTCGAAGTGGCGCTTAATTTCAACAAAGGCCAACGGGTCGCCCTGCTTTTCATAAAATGCCGTCGAGCCCACCACGTCGGTGAATAATAACGTTTGTTCGCCGACGCTGAGGCGCACGTCGGCATTGATGAAATCCTCGGCGAACAGATCGCGAAAATCGGACACCGCCAACATCTGTCGCGGTCCGATAGCGTGGTCGAGCAATTTCGATGATGCACTGCCGCGTTGCCGCATCATGGTGGCCCAGTTCGATGGTGCTACCTGGGCCAGCTTTGACG
>JAGPDK010000235.1 GCA_018057605.1 Kofleriaceae bacterium
CGTTGCCGTCGGTGCGGCCTTTGTTGCACCAGCGTTTGCGTTGATTATTCCGGATCCGTCGATGTTGGGCAGCGAACTATGGCCAGCGCCGTCGTGTACGGTCTGGAAAGGCGTTTCGGTTGCGTTAGCCAACGGTATTAGCGCCTTGCATCCGTCGGTGATCAAGGCCATTTGGCTGGGCTTAGCCCTTGGCATCGCACTCACGTTGGCTGAAAAGTTTTCGCCAAGGCACATTCGCAGTTACCTGCCGTCGGCCAATGGTGTCGGCATTGCGATGGTGATTCCTGGCGCCAACTCGATTGCAATGTTCTTAGGCTCGGTGGTCGCCGAAATCTTGCGTCGCTATAAACGCGATAGCGCGGTGGTGCCGGTGGCTTCGGGCCTCATTGCTGGTGAGAGCATCGTTGGCATCATCATATTGATGATGGGCTTGGCCGGCTGGTTCTAGGCTTGGGAGGTTACAGGCCGTCGGTTGCGCACCACGCCGTTATTGCGCCATGCCGCTGTCGTACGCTAACCGCAGTTTGCGTCCGCACAAAATCGAGGCGGGGCCTGCGCCGAGTGGATCTCCACTGACGGACGGTGCCGCTCTGCGTGACAGCACACCGTAGTGGGTCTTGGCTGCATTGATCCACGGATAGAACCCAAACAAGCCAGCGCTACTAAAAGCGCCGTCGCCGCCAGCTGGATCGTCTTCGACCCAATGAGCCATTGAGTAGTGATTGCCAGCAAGCGGCACGCCGATCGGCGGGGTAATGCAGGTTGCAGGATCGGCCGCGGCACACACTGCATTCGATCCGAGTAGCGCCGCAATTTTCAGCTGGTTGTTGAGAATCTTACGCAGAAACTTGGCGTATTGAAGCGCGTTTGTGCCCACTCCGCCCGCGAGCTGCGGCGCAAAATAGCGCACGTCGATTTCCGCTCCGAGCTTGGCTTTCACTTCGGCGGTGAGTTGAATTCGGGTGAAGGTGCCCATGCCGTTCACGGTGGCCCAGTGTTGAAAGTGTCCGCCGCCGTAATAAAAAGCACCCACCTGCGCACTTGTGAGCGTGGCGTTGTTGCCGGTAGCAAAGCAGTCGGCCACGGTGGCCGTGCTGGGGGTGCAACTAGCGTTGTCGAAACTGTTGTAGCCGGCCATCATGCGCAGATGCTGGATATCGTCGGTGGTAAGCACGCCGGCGCGTACTTCGGCGACGTACGCCCCAAACAGCCATTTTGATGCCGAGGCAATGGGGAATTCAGAGGTGGCGACCGCCGAGCCATCACCGGTGGAGCCCGAGGCTTGGGCTCCAGTTTTGTCGCCGATTTCCCAATAAAACGGCGCAAGCGCAGCGCAATCTCTATGGTTGGTCGCGGTTTGCTGGACTGCAGCTTGGCGCTGGGCTGGGGTGATCATTGCATTGGGAGCGTCAAGGACTGGGCCATCTTGCAACGCCGCGTCGGCGGTGCTTGCTGCATTGCTGGTGCAAGCTGCGCTGCTGAGCGCTAGGGCTAGGATTCCGGATAAAGCGAATTTCGTGGCTTGCACAGGCATGTTGGTCTTCTTTTGTAGATTGCGCACGCCAACGATATCTCTAATGGTTGGGTGGGGCTACCAAGAAGCACCGGGTATCCTTGCCGTAGCGGCAGGGGCCGTGCCTATGAGCCAAGCCTTACTCTCATGCGTGTCCCCGAGCTGCAATTAGCGCGGGGCGCAGACCGATGCTTCCGCTGGTAACGCAGCCGACGTGCCGAGGTAACGATCTTCGAGTTTCTTGGTGGTCCTGGTGAGTAGCGCACATTGGTTATTTTGGGTTGCGGCTTTGCTCGCGCAGATGCCCGCGTCGCGGCCACCGTCAGCCATGCAAAACGTTGGCGCTTTACCCGCAGAATCAGGACACGAGCCAGCGCACGTAACTGTGCAAAAGCCAGCAGCATGACATCGTCCGGTTTCCGTACCCACGGTGAACTTACAATCGTCGTTGGTAACACAGGCATCGCCGATAAATTTGCTTGGCATGCTTGCGACGCCGTTGAGGCGCGGCAGCACGGTTGCGTCGTCGAGACGTGCAAAGGTAAAGCCCTCAGCTTCAAGCGCGGTGAGAATCCCGTCGAGTGCATTGGCACTTGAGGCATGAATATCGTGCATCAACAGAATGCCACCGCCGCTAGCGCGGACTTGCGACATAATGTAGGCCTTCATGTCGTTGCGCATGTTGTCAGGCACATACTTAAACGTTGAGGGTTTGCACACGCCACCACCGGCCGCATAGCACCAGTCCGCGCTATCAATGTGCCAGCCCGTGGTAACTTGGCCATGGTCGCGAATAACTTGGGCACCTGCGCAATTGGCCGCGCCGAAGGGAAAGCGAAAAAACCGTGGCGTTTCACCTGCGTCACGAATCAACGCATCGGTGCCTAAGAACTCACGTTTCACAGTGTCGGCCGAGACTTTGCCGAGATTGGTGTGTCGCTGGCTATGATTGGCCAAAATCATGTTGGGATCAGCCGCGATTTCTTTAGCAAGCGCGCGCGTCGCATCGTTGCTTACCCGCATGCCGTTGATAAAAAACGTTGCCGGTGCATTGTGGCGGCGCAAGGTGGCCAAGACTTTTGGCGTAGTTTCAGGGTTTGGCCCATCATCAAACGTCAGGACGACACGCTTGGAAAAGTTGCGTTGGTCCGGCACCCGGACACCTGAACAGCCGGTGTCGTCGGCCTTGCGTTCGGATGTATGAACATACGCTTCTTCAAACAGCGCCGTTTCATCTGGATGGTCGTCCTCCGTCTCGCTAGCGCAGCTAGCAACGAGCGCAAACAGACCTGGGACTGCGAGCATGAGGACTGGGAGTTTCATACCCAGTTGCATCAGCATAATGGATGCCAAGAAGTTTTTTGCACAAATAGTCGTAATTACAGTGCGTTGAAGATCACAGTCAATGGCGACTTGATCACCCTGGCTAGTGTGGTGACCAGGGGAAGAAGTCCCAGCTCGGTGTTAAAGACCAAAGATTCGGTGACCGAATCTCAGGATCAATAGAGGCGGTTTGTGCCGCTGCAAAACGTCGTTGTTCGGCTGCATCGCTAGCGGCTTCGGTATAGGTGCAGCGGCCCCACATGGCTACGAACTGATCAGCCATGGCTACTGTGGTAGCCGTTCGCCAACGTTGCCACGCCGCACGGATTGTCATGATCTCAGGAACTTAGCCCATGGTTTCGGCGCGGCCATCGGAGCTCCACCGCCGGCCAAGTTGGTATCAGCCTTGCTGTAGTGGCTGGCATCAACCCGGTCACTTTCCCCCCGAACGAAACGCCCAGGAGCAATCCCATGAAACGCCTTTCTACCTTACTCGCCGCTGTTGCTATCGCTGCCCCAATGTCCCTGTTGGGCTGCGCCGATGATTCAGACATCTTTGAAGGTGAGCAAATCAAGGATGACAATGGCAAGGAAGACGCTTCGGTCGTTGCCACGTTTATTGAAATTTCGTGGAGCGGTAGCTTTTTGACCGACTACGCCTACGACCTAGACCAAACAATCGAAGACCATTTACTTTACACGATTGGTCAACTCAACGGCTACAACTCGGTTGGTCGCCTCGACCACCTCAAGTTGCTCAATGTAACCAAGACCACCGAGGGTGGTCGCACCAAGATCTCCTACGACGCAACCTTGCCTGTTGCATGGGGCAAGAAGAACGCGGTGCCAACCACGCTGCAACTCAAACTGCCGCTCGACATGGGCAACACGTTTATCACGGCTTTCACCGAGAAATTCAAACATAGCTGCGTCGACTACGGCGCCCATGACGTCGACTCTGGCAGCATGTGGTACTACTTTCGCCCAGCACAATCGGGCTGTGCGCTCGGTGCCGCCGACGTCAACACTTACACCGCCAGTGTTTCGCCAAGTCCGCAACAAACCACCGGCAAATTCCCCGAGTACCATAAGATCTGGGAAGACAACCAGTACAACACGGTTGCTATCTTTGGCAAATATGAAGACGGCGCAACGTCGGGCAGCGACGCAGGCATTGCGGCTTGGAACGAGTTTTACAACGGTGCCAAGCGCTCGTTAGCAGCCTATGGCACGGTCACCACCGTACCTGCCAGCATCCCGGCGAATCCAGGGACTGCAGTTACCGACATCGAAATGTCGGTGACGCGCGCTGACGGCAAAAAGATCAATGTGACGATGCTGTTATCGGACAACGTGCGCGTTGGTTTGCAAAACCCAGCGTTCCGCACCCGTTACGAAAACGCTTCAACTCGAGCTGACGTGATTACCTATAATGGCCATGCTGGGTTGGGCGCCAACATCCGCGCTTTGTCGCGCGCCGGTAAGTGGGTCCGCGGTCAGTACGTCATTTCCTTCGAAAACGGCTGCGATACCTTCGCCTATATCGACGACGAAATGCGCAAAGCTCACCAAGCTGTTAATCCCGACGACACTACCGGCTTCAAGTACCTTGATACCTTGGCCAATGCGATGCCAGCTTTCTTTGCCAATATGTCAGAAGCGAATGTGGCGCTCATGAACGGTCTCATGGACACTGAAAACCCACAAACCTACGAGCAAATCTTCCGCAATATCCATTCGTCGCAGGTGGTATTGGTAACTGGTGAACAAGACAACACGTTTGTTCCAGGTGCTGTACCTCCGCCCCCACCCGGCACGTGGGCTGGCATCAACGAAACCGCCACCCTTGCTAAGGGCGCGACCAAGAAATACACCACCCCAGCACTGGCCGCCGGCGACTACACCTTTGACATCACCGGCACCGGCGATGCTGACCTCTACGTTCGCATCGGCAGCGCACCAACCATGACCAAGTTCGATTGCCGCCCTTACAAAAACGGTAGCAACGAAAGCTGCAAAGTCACGCTGCCAGCCGCAACCACCATCGGTGTGATGGTGCGCGGTTACGCAACTTCGTCGAAGTTCACCATCGTCGGCAAAAAATCGTGACTTAGAAGGGACCTTTCCCGGTCCCTCTGCCGCCGACAAGTCGCCGGCATTCACCCTGCCGCACGTTACTCGCGCGGTTTCGTTGATACTGAGCCCGTCGTCGCCCCAACGTTTACCTACTACTAGCTTAACTATTTTACCAACGGCGTCACAGACTTTCGAGTCTTTGGCGCCGTCGGTATTTTCGGCGCAGTAGTGGCTCCGACGCCAGCGCTACCGTGCGACGCGGGTCCGTAGGAAATCATCGATCGCGTCGAGAATCGCCCGGTTATCTTTTTGCTGATAGCGCTCCAAGTTGCGAGTCAGCGTGGCCGTTCGGTCGAGAAACGTGCGGACGGTAGCAGGGTCCTCGAAGTTCTCGGCAAACATGCCAAAGCCTTCGCGCTCCAGATAGCGAGCGTTGAGGAATTGTTCGAACTGGCCAGCTAGCGGCACCGCCAACATCGGCTTGTGCAAAAACACGGCTTCGCCCATCAGGGTAAAGCCGCCACCGGCGATCACGCCGCGACAGGTTGCTAAGTCTTCAATGAATGCTGGTTCGGAAAACGGCCGGAAACGCAGGTTGCCGTCGACCACGTCCTCGGTTTTTCCGGCAGTCTGCGGGGCGCCGTAGACCAGACAGGGCACGCCGCTTTGTTTGAGCGCAGCGTGCAGCGCGTCTTGGCCACTGCCAGATTGGTAGACCAACAGGTGCTCGCCTGGGCGGGATTTGGCGGCGAGGATTTCCGGCCGCAGAATTGGCGGAAACAGTTTAGTGTCCGGTTTGCGGACTTCCGGCGCAAAAAACGTGGTGATGAAGTAGGCTTCGCAAAACGGCAATTTGGCTTTGATGAATGCTTTGGTCAGCTCAAACGCCACGCGGTTATCGTTGATGATGTCATCGGGCAACGTGGTGCGGTGAATGATCTGCATGTTGTCGACCGACAACACCGGTACGCCGTGGGTCTTGCCGTACAAGTAGGCCCAGGATTCAAAATCACTGATGACCACGTCAGGCTGGAATTGCGCGATCAGGTCAAAATACGCACCGATATTTTTGGGCAGCCCAGCGACACCGCTCACGATGTTGGACCACAGGGTTTTGCCGAGCCGCACTCGGTTTTCTTCGAGGATCATGTGCAGCCCAGCGATGCGGTTGACCCCAGCAAAGCGTTTGCCGAGGAACTCGCAGGCTTTGCCTGACGCCATAATCTGAATTTCGTGGCCGGCAGCTACTAAATGTTCAATCACCACGCGCGAGCGCATTGCATGGCCTAAGCCTTCACCGGTAACGCCGTAGAGGATCTTCATAGAGTGCGATACTATCGCGCCTCGATGCGGCATCGGGTTTGGTGCGAGACACTTTCGTTTGAAGATCTGTTGGCAGCCGAAACTGTCACCTTGCTTCAGCGCTATCGCCTTGATGCTCTGGTGGCGGTGCGGCCGTGGCAGCTCGACGATGCAGTGCCAGTGTTTGCCAGCTTACAGGCTCAAGGCATATTTTGCGCGGTGTGGCCGATGTTGGCCGACGAAGATGGCCGCTGGGCTAGCGCCCCGTCGATGGCCAAGTTCGTGGCATTCGCCGAGCATGTCATCGACCGGTTGCGGCCGGCTGAAATCGTGATTGATCTAGAACCGGCGTTTGATCGCTTGCGCAATTGGAAAGCGCTGCGCGCTGCGCCCAAGGCCGAGCCGTATGAGATCAAACAGTACCAGCGTTCGCGCAGTGACTTGCAGGCGGCCATTACTCGCTGGCGCAGTTTGCGCGCTGCCCACGGTGACACCTTGCGCGTGACCACTGCCGTCATTCCGGTGGTTGCATACGATCCATCGTGGTTATGGGCCGGTGCCATGCAGCGCTTGTTGGGCACCCCGGTCGATGGCCTCGATGTTGATCGCCACAGCATCATGGCCTACACCTCGCTGCTCGAAGGCTGGTCGCGTGGCCTGGTCAATCGCAGCCGGGCCGAGTGGTTGTTGGCGCGATTCGCAGCGCGAGCCAATACCAAGTGGGGCCATCGCGGCGCGTTGTCGTTGGGCACCGTCGCGCCCGGCGCGTTTGGCGACGAGCCTTGTTACCGATCGCCGCGAGAGCTCGCCCGTGATGTGCAGATTGCGCGCGCTGCCGGCGTCATCGAGCTTTCGTTGTTTGATTTAGGTGGCGTCATGCGCAGCCATGATCCGCAGGCTTGGCTGCATGCCCTGACCACGTAGCGAAGCATGCAGACAAGCGTAGTCAGTATGAAATGCGTCATGCAAGATGAGCGTTTTAGCCCAAGAGTCACGATGCAGCCTTGAGCAAATTTCTCAGCTACATCCTGCGTCACGCGCCCGAGCACGTTGGCCTCGTCCTCGATTCCGAAGGCTGGGTCAGCATTGAGGAATTGCTCGTGAAGTGTCGGGCCGCTGGCCGTGCTTTTGCTTTCGCTGCCCTGCGCGACGTTGTGACTACCAGCCCCAAGCAGCGCTTTGCCATTAGCCTCGACGGCCAACGTATTCGCGCCAATCAAGGCCACAGCGTCGCTGTTGATTTTGGCTACCCACCGGTGGTGCCGCCAGCCATCTTGTTTCACGGCACCTACAACGATGCCCTCGCTCGCATCCTCGTCGAAGGCTTGCAAAAAATGCAGCGCCACCATGTTCACTTATCCGCCGACATAAAAACCGCCCTGCTTCGCGGTTACGAGGAACACAGGCACGCCTTGCGCTTGCAGCTGGTACCGCAGCGCATCGCGGTATGTGCCGGTTGGCTCCATCACCACCTCGACCGGATGCCCGGCGGCGCGTACCGCGGCGACCACCGCGAGCAACGCGCTCGGCTCAGCAGGTTGCGTCCAACCCAGGGTTGCTAATGGCTGATTCCCCAATGCGAAGACGCCGTCCATTTTAGTCTTTGCGACATCGACCGCGAACGTCAGCGTGGCCGCGCCTAGCACATCGGCGAGCACTGCTTTTTTCACACAAAAACCTTGGATGCCCACGACTCTATAGCTATGTTTCTTCATGAGTACGATCTCCTGTGTTCGCAGCCTACGGGCTACGTTCGAGACGTACTCACCTTAACTTCACAGCGGACTGTGGGAGCTTGGTGGTGGCATGAAGCCAGCGTCGAGGCGCCTACCCCCTGCGATGGCTGGGTGACCTTCGCTTACATGCGTGCCCTTCATGCTCCGCAGAACGTTTGATGGGGCGACGCTTGGCAGCAAGCACACTCGGCGGGGAAACGCTCGGGGGAAAACCGCTCGCCAACGGTAGCGTTGCGCGAAAGGGCAGTCGGTGCGACCGCTACGATCCGTGGTCGGCCCATCGTGGCGCCGAAGCAAATGCCGCGTGGATGAGTCCGATGTGCGAATATGCCTGCGGAAAGTTGCCCCACATCGCACCGGTCGATGGATCGACGTCTTCGGCGAACAACTGCAATGGAGAGGCAACGGCGCGTAGTTGATCGAGCATGGCCCGGGCAGCTTCAGTTCTTCCAACTCGTGCCAACGCTTCCACCTGCCAGAATGTGCACAACATGAACGCAACCTCTGGCACGCCAAGGCCGTCATTGGTTCGATAGCGTCGCAACCAACCGCCATGTGCAAGGTCTGCTTGTACGGCATCAATCGTTGCATGCGCGC
>JAGPDK010000236.1 GCA_018057605.1 Kofleriaceae bacterium
ACCCGAGGATCTGCATGTGCGTGCGTTTCGCGGCGTTGGCTAACGCATAGGTGACCAGTGCGTCGGTCAACTTGCCGGAAAGCAAGAGGAACTTCCGTTGCGTGCAACGGCGGGTGATGAAGTAGTACGCACCACGGCGGCGGTAAGCTGGTCGCATCCGGGGGCCATCGGCCGATGCCGGGAGAAGTTGCGGGGCAAATGATAAAAACAAACCCCGGTCGGGATTTCCAGGCATTACGTCATTACGGGCAGGGGCCCGAAAACAAACCCCGGTCGGGATTTCCGGGGATTTCCGGGATTTCCGCGGCTCGCCTGGGGTCGGCTCGCCTGGAACGCCTGTGGGTCGCCCGTATCCTCAAAACATGCCTGGGGCGGGTCGCTTGGGCGGCGAAGATTATGTTAGGGTCCCGGCCTCAAATGAATACCACCAAGACCACCAAGACCACGAACGTGACACCGGATGTCGCCACCGCCTTGCTCGCCCATCTGGATCTGCTCGAGCAACAACGCCAAAACGCGCAACGCAAGTTGCTCAAGCGACGCCAAAAGAAGTCTGGGCAATAACAAAAGATCCCAACCGGGATCAGTTCTCAGCAGGTCGCGCGCTATTCTGTGCACTGCGTTCACTTACCAGTGGACGTTATGGTCGCTGGCAAATGACCAGTGAAAATCGGCGCGGCGAGATGGTGCTATTTCCACTGCAGCTGACGGTGCCACCACCGCCCAAACTATCGACGGATAAGCGCCAAGTGCGGTTTTTGCAAATCATCGACAACCTCGCGGCGCAAACCAATGTGGCCATGGTGTCAGCCAATGGTACCGAGGGATTCTATGCGTCCGCGGTTGATCTTGGCGCCTTGCAATCCGCGCTACTTGAATGGCTCGCACGGTTTTCTCACGCGCAAATTGAATCGCGTTAGGACCAGCTGCTGCCGCGGATACACGCCACGCTTGGCGCCTGGGTGCAACGTCGCAAATCTGCATCGATCGATTTGCGCGCCAATGGCATTCATATTCGTTTCGAGACGCAAGATGACTATGGCTATTCTCACTATGAGTTGGACGTGATGAGCTCGAACTCGTAGCAAACGTGAGCGCGGGTGGTGCAGCGAAACCTTCGGCGACAAAGTTGCTGTAGGAAACGCAAAAAACTGTGGCCTGCGACCCGCAGTCGGCCGACGGTGGCAGCCGATGCTCGGCATGTGATAAAAATGGACGCCGATCGAGGTCGTGCACGTATCGCAACGAAAGAAGCAGCTCATATGAAAAGCCAAACAACAATGGAGCGGAAATCGGAGCGTGAGCTGGTGGTGTCACGTACGATCAATGGGCCGGCGCGCAACGTGTTCGATGCGTGGACCAAATCGGAGTTGTTTTCGCAATGGTGGGTACCAAAGTCGTTGCCGGTGTCTCTTCGCGCGTGCGAGATGGATGTTCGTGTCGGCGGGAAATATCGCCTGGTGTTCGACTTTGGCGCGCAGACGATGGAGTTCTTCGGCGTATACCGCGAAGTGATACCGTGCACGCGGTTGGTCTGGACCAACGACGAAGGAGGTGCGGAGGCCGCGGCGGTCACCACCGTGACGTTCGAAGAACGCGACGGTAATAATACGCTGGTTACGATGCACGATCTGCACCCGTCGAAAGAAGCCGTCGATGCGACGATCGCGTCTGGGTCGACGGACTGCACGCCGGAGTCGTGGGACCAACTTGAAGAGTTAGTAGCGACGTTATCGCGCTGACCGATGAGGCGCCGCGCCCAATAGGGGGCGCGGCCGTGTCTTGGTTACAAAGACGCGGCTGGTGCGCAGATTCATTCTGTTTGGTATTTCCGACTCGTATGATTGCGCATATCGGACCGCACATCGGCGTACACAATCGGGCAAAATGCGGCGATGCAAAAACTTCGAACGCCGTGCAGGACTGCGATGCTGCTGGTCGCAACCATGCTGCTTGGCTGCGGCAAGGCGGCTGACAGAAGCAACCAACAACCGGATGACAAACTTAACAGCGCTCGCGGTAGTGGCAGCGCCAGTGGCGCGGGGCGCGCGGTGACCTCCGCAAAAACTCCAGAGCCGGCGGTACCAAGCAGCGGTTCGGGTGCCGGTAATCCGGCGCTGTCCGCAGCAATTGCAACTGCGGACAAGTGCAAGTTGCCAGGGCTGTTCCTCGCCGACACGGCCTACGCCGACTTGCAACAAACCTTGTGCACGACATGCAACTTGTGTGATGCCACGTTCAGCTGCGACGACCGAGATGTCATGCGCAATACGATCTACGCGCGTCACGGCAAAGTATTTGCGAAGAAACGTTGGAAAGAATTGTTTCATGGCTTTGCTTGGTACAGCCCTAACGCAACATTCAAAGACCGTGAAATTACCGCGCAGGAAAGCGCCAATGTCGCGGAGCTCAAGAAGGATTGTAAAAAGGACGTCATCCCTGTTGCCGAAGTGACTGCTATCAAACAATGGCTTACCGCCAGCGAAGCCCTCGCGGCCACGTTGCCATTGGTGAAGGACTCGGTTGGCGATGCCGGCAACACCGCCGTGGCATTTAGAGACGAGTCGGCGCAAATTAAGGCGTTCCGTACGTTGGCTTCCCGTCCGTTTGATAGCGGCTTTCCGTCGTTGTCCTTGGCCCGCCACGATTACAAAACCTCGGTGGCAATTTACGTGCATGAAACCGCCGATCCAAACTTCGTTTGCGACGATCCCGACGAAGGTTGCGAGGGCGGTTTCGGCCTGTTTTTCACGTTCGAGGCCAATAAGCTCGTCGGGGTAAAGGTCGATATGTCGGCGTGCCCGTTTGTGACCATGCAGGTGAACGGTCGCCAACCAATTGAATTAGGCGAAATTTTACGCAACATCGACCGCGCTGCGTGGTCGGGCCCCGACGTGGTGCGGCTCAAGGGGCCCGTTTGTGGCGGCGATGTGGTTGCTCTCGTCGTCGAAGAACGCGAAGCCGAAGTGACGTATCTACATTCCGTCGAACTCATGATCGGCGACCGAGTGCTTGCGCCGGTCAAACAACTAGCGACGCCGGCGGTGCTGGCGTTGGGTGAAGCCACAAGTATGCGTTTCGAAATTCCAAGTGAGCTACCGTGTAGCGAGGCGTCGGTGATTGCGCGTGGCTATTATCAGCGCCTGCGCCGTTAGCCAACGTGGTGCCGGGCAAACCTAGGAGGGGATGCGGTGCACTGCGATTGCGGACTAGTACCGCAGATCCTAAGTCCGTTCAGAGTTTCTGGCTGGCTAGCGGTACGAAACGAAAGTGAAACTAGGACCGAGCATCAAGGGCGGGGGCACGCACGGGGTTTGCCCCGGCGTCACCCGAAGGGGCCGGGAAAATCCTGATCGAACTTTGGATGCGAGGAACTAGTTCGCGCTGCCAGAACCCACGGCAGCATTTTTTGCCGCGTTGAGGATTTCAGTAAACAAATCGCTGACTGCTTTTTTCTGTTCTTGAGAAAGTTTCTCCGCGCACTTATCCGTATCCGCCCCACTCGTGGCGTTGTCGAAGCAGGCAACGGTACCCTTGGGCCATTTGCCATAGGCGCAGAGTTTCTGAATCTCCAGCGCTTGTTTGCTGGCAAGGGTTTTTCCGGCGTCAGTGGCGACGCGTTGAGCCACCCACGTTTCGTGTGCCTGGGCAGCAACATTGCAGTCTTCCCATTCTTCGATGGTAACGGCCGAGCCACTGCCTGCTGCGGTATTGGTCGCGGTTGGCATGGTGCCAGTCGGTGCTGGCGTTGCAATAACCTCGTTGGTGGTGTTTGGCGTGGCTTCTTGCTTGGCCTTGCAACCAAATAGACCAAGCGCGGTCGCGCAAACTAAAGTGGTAAGCGATTTTTTAACTAGTTGGGACATAAGCCGGCTTTTGCAAGGTCAGCGCCAAGTGGCACCGTCGCTGGTTTGCGTATTACGAGCTACATCGCGGCGCTGCAGCTTGGGGTGCGTAGCAAAACCGCACAGCAGCGTCAGCGAGTGCGCGATTACGCACAGGCGGCGGTGGTGTGGTGTCAGCCACCTAAGCCCCGGTGATTCCGACCCTTCGCGATTTCTCGACGCTGTGCCGGGTCAGCGCAGATTTTACAACCAACAATTGTCGGGTCAGCTCAGCGCACTGGGCCGAAGTATCGATGCCGTTTCAGGTGGGATGCATCGGCGGATACCCTGCCGGTGATACCTGTATGCGTTTTACAATTTTCTCTAACCGTGTTTTGCGCGGCATGGTGCGCATGATCGTTGGCTCGCTCGTGTTGGCTGGTGCCGGCCGCTTGGAAAAGGACTTGTTTGAAGGATCCCGGTCGGGAATTGTTTTCGGCAAACCGCGCGGGCGGGAAGCTCAGCGGAAAATTCGGTAAACTCGGTACAGCGCAAACCCCGGTCGGTATTTTGCCAAGACGCTTGTGCGGCCCACGCGGGGTGTCTGCGTCGTGCCCGAAAATGATGAAGGGCCGTCAGGGCGCGGTGACAGCCAGCCGACCATGGTGGCTGCGGCTCATCAGGCCGTGCAACGCCGCGGGCTGCGCGCGCTCGCCCCGTGCCACCCGGATTGGTGGCGCCGCATGCGGCGACTTCAGGTGAAGCGGAGCCAGTCCGGGCGCAGGATCAACAAGACTCCGAGCGCGATCATCACGCTCCCACTGATCAGCTTGAGCACGCGGCCCGCACGCTCTTGGACCTTGCGCCGGGTCAAGGTCACGATCGCGATGGTCAGCATCACGGTGTCGTCGAACATGTACGCTAGGATGTATAGCGTCATGTACGCGTGGTGTTCCCACCACGACAGGTTGTGCGCGGCGAGGATCTGTGTGAACAGCGCGGGCAGCCCCGCGGTACACAGCAACTCGACGAGATTCACCATCGCTGCGAGCGCAACGGTCATTCCGATTGCGCCGGCCAAGTTCTCGGCATAGACGATCCGTCGCACCTGAGCAAAAATCTTTGGTTTCGCGCGCTCCGGGATGCTGAGTGAGGGGCCGTGGTTAGGCGCGAGAAAGTCCTTCACGTGGATGGCGCCGACGAGGATCGCCACAAGTCCGAGCGTTGCCTCGAGCCAGCGCGAGACCCCAAACGCAAGGAACATCCCAAGCCACGCGGTCATGAACGCGTAGTACGCGACGCCGCTCACCACCACGAACGTGGCGCCGATCGCGGCCATCCGGCGCCGGCTGTTCAGATTGACGAGCAGCGACAGCAGGAACAGCAGCACCCACATCGCACACGGATTGAAACCATCAATGATTCCGAGGATCACGGAGAACACCGGCAGCCCAAGTTCGCGCACCCGGACCTTGCCGAACAGCGGGAGATCGACCGCATCGAGCGTCTGCCCTTGCGCGTCCAGCCAGCGCTCGATCGTGCGGCCGGTTGTGGTCGCGGCGTCGAAGCCGACGAGCAGTTGATCCCCGATCACGAACGCAGGCACTGCCATCACCGTTTCGCGCCGGGCCGCCAATTCTCGCAGCCGCTCACGGGCCACAGGATCCGCGTGGATATCGAACACGATCACCCGGAGCTCAGGCCGCCGCGTGCGCAAGTCTTGCAGATATTCCGCCGCACGTACGCAATGCGAGCATCCGGGGCGGGTGAACACCTCGAGCACTGTGGGCTCGGGCGCACGTTCGGCTTACGCGGGCAGTGTGAGCCACGCCAGTGCGAGCGCCACGATCAGCGCGAGTCCGTACGTTTTTCGGCGTGCCATGGTTCGTAGTTGTGGGACATCGAAGCCAGAAAAGCAAGGCGGCGGGGGGCTGCGAAGAACAGGCAAGCACCGCGCAGCAACCCGGACGTTGAGGTGAATTGCAGCGAACTGCGTACCGCCAGCAACGGTGCGAAAAAGAACATAGTGGTCGCAGCGGTTACTAGTAGTGCAGTACGAGTTTCACGCTCGTTCGCCATCGTCGATAATCGGGTGATCGGGTGCCGTGACAAGGTGACATTGCGCGCAAAAAATAAGCGAAAAATTTGCTCAGCCTTTTCGGCGCAAACGAAAACATTTCGTATTTCGGATCCGGATGAGCCCGATGCACCATGTTTGACAGTGGGCACCGACTGGCATCAATCGTGCAGATACCGAAAGCGGTAACTAATCAACAATTCGGAGGAGGACAAGATGGGTATGATCAAATGGGATCCGTTTCGTGAACTTGAAGAAGTCAGCAGCCGTTTGAATCGGTTTTTCGGAGGCCCAATGATGAGCCGCAGTGAAAATGGCCAGGATGCGATGATGGCTTTCGATTGGTCGCCGCGGGTGGACGTGGCGGAAACGACCGAGGAGTTCATCGTTAAGGCGGAACTACCGGAGGTAAAAAAAGAGGATGTCAAAGTGTCGGTTGACGGAGGCGTGCTGCAGCTAAAGGGTGAGCGCAAACAAGAAAAAGAGGAGAAGGACAAGAAGTTTCATCGGATTGAGCGCAGCTACGGCACGTTCATCCGAACGTTTGTGTTGCCAGAAAATGTGGATGCCAGCAAAATTCGCGCGGAATTTAAAGACGGCGTGCTCAATGTCCGCTTGGCAAAGACGGACAAAAACCTGCCAAAATCAATCGAAGTAAAAATTACCTAAGCTGCAGCTACTGACCAAAAAAGGAGTGGGGCGTGTGCCCCACTCTTTCTATTTTTTCGTATTCACCGAGGTGTCGTCACGTATCCATCAGATGCCGCGGGTTGCACGGACACTTGGTTCCGCGTTTGGAGCTGGCTTCCAATATCGCGACTTGTTTTGCGCCTGACGGCCGTGCCTCTGGTCACCAACCTCGCAGGCTGGCCGCAAAGCGCCCGCCGCGCCGAACTGCGGGTTTGTTTTATCAATGCATAGCTCGGCCCTCCGGGCATCGCCAGGCCCCTCGGCCTTGATGTAATGAGACGCAGAAGCTAGAAGCGGGTTATATGCACCACAATCTCAAGCTCGCCATTCTCGGAGCCCTGCGACGTCAAAAGGTTCTCGAGATCAACCTCGATGAGGCGCTACCAAAGCGTGAGAATGAGTACAACCAGCGCGTCGCCGCAGCACTGCTTTGGAATCGCTGACTGTCTACGACATCGTTGATAGCCTTGTTCCGCTGCGCGGCTTAGCGAAGTTGCGGACGCTCTCGCGCTCGGGTGTGCGCCGTGCCGAGCTGAAACCGCTCGCGCAACTCGAAGCCCTCGAGTCGCTGTCGCTGCGCGGTCCGGTGAAGACACTCGAGCCGATCGCAAAGCTGACCAAGGTTTCGAAGCGCTGTTCAGTGGCAAGACGGTGCCTCGCTTGAAGCATCTCAAGCTCGCGCACCTCGCGGTCAACCTGTTTGTCAAGCGGCTGCCCGACGTGCCGCTGCTACGCCAACTTGAGGTGCTGGAGTTGTTCCGTCTCGACGCGCGCGAGGCAGACATACTGATCGCGAACGGCCCTGCACTTAAACATCTCAAGCTCCTCGATCTGCGAGGCAGCTCGGCGAGGCCGGAGCAGCGCAAGGCGCTAGCGGCGCTTGGGCCGCGGGTGGTGTTTAAGTAACGTTACCCACGGGGCGGTGACACGGTGCGCGTTGGCGCGCGGACGGTGCGCGTGCTGGAAGTGGCGATACCGCCGAACACGGCGACCGTCTCGCAGCTCGCGCCACTGCAGGGCGCGGAGGTCTGGTTCATATTCGAGGACGGCGGCGTCTTCAACGTGGAGTGCAGGCAGCTGCGGCCGGTCGACGCGCGGCTCGAGCTGAACGAGGCTACCAGCGCCGAAGGCCCGAACTCCCGCGATCCCGTCGGGCCGAACCACATGCTGCGTGCTACGTAGCGGACGGTCACCAGCACTCTGTCCGAGATCCGGACATACGATTAGCAACTCCCCTGGGATGCAGGGTTGGGACCGAAACCACGCTCGGCACGCAGGCTACGCTACCGACCGCAAGGCAGATCGATGGTGCCGCTGCGGCCCGCCGACGAGGTCCAGGTGGCCACGGCGGTACCGTCGAAGGTCACGGTCAGGGTGCGGCCGAGAAAACCGTGGCGCACGACGCTGCCAGTTGGACAGCTATCGATGCAGCGCTCCAATTGCACTGTCGTCGAGCGTGCCGCATCGCCCACCGTGGTGGACCAAGCGCCGTCGATCGTGGCGCAGGCTGCAGTCCAGGCCACGGTGTACGCGCCAGAGCGCGTGATTTCGTTGCCAAGCGGCCCAACGCCGGCGCCAGCCGTCGTAACGGCCAGGGTTTTCGTGCTTGGCGAATAAATTGCCGTGGTGTTGATATCTATGATCGAGGCGTTGATCATCAGCCCCTGCGCCGTAGCCACGGCTTGCAACTCGCCGCTGCTAGTGATGCTCCCGATGACATGAATAGACCCAGTCACGGAACGCAAGCCGCGCGGCCCGGTACAACCATTGAGCGTAATGTCGACTTCGGCCCCACTCCGTGTGACCGCGACGCAACTTGCCGGCAGGTACCGCGCCTTGGCGCGAAGCAAGATTCGTTGCGCAACATCTTCCGCG
>JAGPDK010000237.1 GCA_018057605.1 Kofleriaceae bacterium
TGCGTCGAGCGTTGATGCCATGTTGATGGAATACGGCGGCGGAAGCCCCAGGTCAACGCGCGATGCTGCACCAGGTTGTTGCACGGGTGCAACGATGGGTACGGAACCGAGGCGGCCATTGAAAGGGAGCTTGCCCGGCTGATCATTGAGCTTAGTATCCTCTTTGGTTTTCGCATCTTGGGAATTTCGGAGCTGACGACGGTGTTGCCCGCCATGGCACTGCCAGCTGAAGCCACGTGAAAGGTCGGGCGAATGGTCGGCTCACAGCGGCGCCGGAAGGGCGACTCGGAGGTTGAACGAAAGCGCTGCGGCTGGCAGCACGGCCGCGCAGGTGGGTGCTCGCGCGTTGCCCGATGCGCCGCCGTCGCGTCACAGGTTGGTTGCAGTAGGTGATAGCGACAATGGGCATTGTGCGCGGTTTGCGATCGGTGGGTGGGTCAGCGGGTGAGCACCGAACTTGAATTGGCGATAGTTGCTGACGTGAATGCACGAATTGGCATTTGGGGCGTGTGCGATTGCACGTCCGGTTTCCGGACTTCAATTTATGATTGAAACAGGAACAATATTTTACGATTTGTGTTGGCGTGATTTTTAGGCAAGAATCGTCATGCCCACTACCTGCGTGCAAAAGGCTGGTGCAACGCGGCCATGCGCGCGGCACGACCCGATAGTCGGCGTCGGTAAATTGCTTTCATGGCACAGCGAGTTCGCAGCGCAGTGAGCCCACCACAGCGCGTTGAACTCAGAACATAGGTTACGTACCCAAACATGCAGGCGTATGATCAAGCGCACGGGGTGGAGGCTGGAGCGATGGCGGCGGCACAAGTTGCAGCGCAGTGCACGGTGATTCAGCGAAGTCTCGCTAACGGCCTGGTGAAGTTTGAAGTGATATTGCCGAGCGATGCAGCGGCGATCGTTTGGGCTGCGCTTCATGCTGCGATACACCCAAATTTGGAGCGACCGGCGAACGCTGGGCGCGGGGTCGAAGCCAACGGTGCCAATGGCTGGGATGTCTTCGATCATCGCAACCGGATCATCGACGCGCAACCGGCCCGACCCACATCAAGCGACGTTGGCCAGCGACGTGGCCGCGCAGCATTGCACGATGCCCATGCGGCGCTCGCTATCACGGTGACAACCAACACGTCGGAAACGGGACGAATGATCGGGCTTGCCCGGCATTGTTCGACGCCATATCGCCGAACGTCACCCGGCTGCGCGACGCTACACTTCGACGCCGGCCAACTCTTTGGCGATGTGCGGCAGTTTTGAAAACGACTCTTTGTCGAGGGCTTTTTCCAACGCATCATGAGCGCGAATGGCGCCGTCGCGCACAAACTTATCAAGCGCCGCGTCCATGCTCTGCATGCCTTCGCTAATGCCTGATTGAATAAAGCTGCCAATTTGCGAGGTCTTGCCTTCGCGAATGAGCGAGGCCAAGGCAAAGTTGCCTAGCAAAATTTCGTGGGCGGCAACGCGTCCGCCACTGTCGGCTCGCTTCAACAGTTGCTGCGCTACCACGCCGACAAGTGAGTCAGCCAGCAGGCCGCGGATTTGGGGTTGTTGCTCAGCCGGAAACGCATTGACGAAACGATCGATCGTCGCCGCCGCCGAGTTGGTGTGCACGGTTGCAAAAATCAGAATACCAAAGCTAGCCAACTGCAACGCGTACTTCATGGTTTCAGCGCCGCGCAACTCACCAACCAGAATTACGTCGGCATTTTCGCGGCCGGCGCTGCGAATCGCTTCGAGAAAACTCGGCACGTGTTCGCCAACTTCTTTGTGCGTGATCAGACATTGTTTTGACTGATGCACAAATTCAACCGGATCTTCGATCGTCAGAATATGGCCCGCGCGCGTCGTATTGATATGATCGATCATCGCCGCGAGCGTGGTTGATTTCCCGCTCCCGGTTGGGCCGGTCACCAACACGAGCCCCGCACGCATGTCCGTGAGTTTGCGGATGCCGGCTGGAACGCCCAGTTGATCCAAACTCAGAATTTTGGTGGGAATGGTGCGAAACACAGCCCCCACGCCAGACACCTTGCGCATGTAGTTGCCACGAAACCGTGCTTTAGCGCCGAAGGTATAGGCAAAATCGAGGTCGCCATTGGCAGCAAACAACGCACGTTGATGTGGGTTGAGCAACGGATCAAGCAACGCGGCCACCGCCTCGGGACGTAACGCGGTTTCACCGTCAGGCACCAAGTCCCCTTTGATGCGCATCATCGGTGGATAGTGTGCCGCAAGATGCAAGTCGGAACCGCCGCGCGCTAGCAAACGATCAAACAGCTCGAAGATGGCTGGCGTGGCGCTCATTCTTTATCCTTTTTTCCGAACAACCCACCAATTTTGGACTTGATGTTGTCCATGCCCTTGGCCGCTGAATTCGGGACGCCGGGCGGTGCGGCCGCGGCAACGGCGGCCGCGGCAGGATTGAGCGCCAACAACATTTCTTTTTTGCTTTCGGCGGCGCGGACCGCGACTTCTTCGCTGATCCGGCCAGCTCGAGCAAGCTCAATCAATGAATCATCAAATCGAATCATGCCCAACGACCGCCCACGCTGTTGCACGTTTGGCAGTTGAAACAATTTATTGTCACGGATCAACACGGCCACCGGCAGCACGCCGGTCAGCAATTCGATGACTGGTACGACGCCATTGTTCTCAATGTTGGGCAGCAACCGTTGCGCCACAATAAAACGCAACGCGCCGGCCAGCGATGCACGCACTTGCGACTGATCGTCGGGGGGAAACATGTCGATCAGACGATCGATGGTTTTAGCTGCCGATGGTGTGCTCATGGTGGCAATCACCAAGTGACCGGTTTCAGCGGCGGTTAACGCAATCTCAACCGTTTCACGATCTCGCAACTCGCCGATGACGATGACATCAGGATCTTCACGAAGTGAAGCTTTCAGCGCGGTAGCGAAACTCCGCGTCGTCGTGCCGACTTCGCGTTGTGACACCAGCGACATCTTGCGTGGATGAAACACTTCAACTGGATCTTCGACGGTCAAAATATGATGCGGCTTGGAGGCGTTGATCAAATTGACCAAGGCCGCGAGCGTGGTGGTCTTGCCATGGCCGTTGGGGCCAGCGATGACGACCAGGCCCTGGTGATAACTTGTCACTTTCGCGAGGTCTTTAGGCAAGCCCAAATCTTCGAGGGTCGGCACCCGATCAATGACCAAACGAAACGAACCTTTATAGCCTTCGCGTTGCTTACCGACGTTGGCGCGCAACCGTCCACCGTTGGGGACATCGATCGCAAAGTCCGCGTAGCCGCGGTCGGCCAATTGCGTTTGCATCGCGGTGCTGAGCAACGGCAACAGCATGGCCTGCACCGCTTGGTCCGACATTGGTTCACCGAGCGGAACCAATTCACCAATGACCCGCAACATTGCAGGGCGACTCGACGCAATGTGCAAATCGCTGGCACCGCGCTGCCGCGCCTGCTTGACGAGCCCAACCAACGCAGGCGGCACCGTGATGCCTCGTTCACCCAGCGCCGGCAGCGGCACCGGCGCTGCGGCGGAAACTGCGGCAACCGTTGCATGCACTAAGGCGGGTACGGCGGCGACTGGAGGTACGGCAACTGGCGTGGCGGGTGCTGGTGCTACCGGTGCCGCTGCGGCGATCGCAGGCGCCAAGGCAACGGCTCGCACCGGTGCTGGTGCAGGCATATCAAACGATGCGCTGCTATCGCTAAGTTCCAAATCGATCGCTGCTGCAATGCCAGCCATGCCTTGCAGTGCGGGCGTCGGCGTCGGCGCGGCGACCGGGCGCGGCGCGGGCATGGCAACCGGCGCAGGAGTTGGCGCTCGTGGCACGGGTGCTGGCGTCGGCGCGCGCGCGGCTTGTTCAACGCCGGCGAGTTCGATTTTGATAAGTACCGCTTCACCGCGCCGGGCAATTTGGACGCGGTAGGTGCGCGATTCGATCGCAATCACCAACGCGCTGCCATTGCTGTCGCTCGCCGGAATGTGCGCCGCTAGCGGTGAATCAACCACCAGCGCGTGTAATTGCTCGCTGGTTAGCGCCGCTGCAGTTATCGGCTTGTAGTTGCCGTCGGCTTTGATCGCAATTTGACGGCCGGTGCCAAGCACCAACTCCACCACTCCATCTCGGCCGAGATACCCAAGCAGTTGCCGCAGGCGATTCATTGGGTTATTTGACGCCGAGTAATTCAACTTCAAACAATAACGTCGCATTCGGCGGAATTACGGCGCCAGCACCACGCGCACCGTAACCAAGATCCGGAGGAATCCGCAGCAAGCGCTTGCCACCGATGTGCATCGCTGCAACGCCTTCATCCCACCCTTTGATGACACGGCCTTGGCCGAGTGGAAATTCAAACGGCGAACCGCGATCCACCGAGCTATCAAACTTTGCACCCTTAGCGTCGTTGGCCCAAAGCCAACCAGTGTAGTGCATCACGCAGGTTTGGCCGCGCATCGGGCTTGGCCCCGTGCCGGCGACAACATCTTCATACTCCAAACCACTTGCTGTTTTTTCCATTGCGCCATGCTAGCAAAGGTCGCTGCAAAATCGACGATTCGGGCCGCCCTTTTACGGTTGTCTCGATCTGTGAGCTGCGCAGCACAAAGCCAATTTGTGGCTATCGCCAGGCATGGGACAGGGGTACGATCACCTGGGGAAAACCGATGATTTCAACATATTTGCGTAATCTGCGACGTCTGGGGCCAACCGTCATTACAGCGCTGGTCCTCATGGCCAGCTCGCTGCTGGGTTCTCGCCATGCTCACGCTGCGCTTACTGGACCGGGCCCGGTGGCGTTTGGCAGTCTGCGCAGCAGCGATGCCGCGTTAACCGCAACCACCGCAAATCAAAACGTCACCATTACCAACACCGGCGCGGCCACCGTTACGATCAACGCAACCGACGTGGTGTTTTCAAATGCCAATTTCAGTTTGGTGTCGCCGACCTTACCCACCACAATTGCGGCTGGGGCCAGTCGCACCTTTGTCGTGAGGTTCGCGCCCTCAGTGAACGGTGCAATCACAGGTACGATGACAGTAACTGACGACATTCCTGCCGAAACCGTCATCGTGGACCTGTCCGGCACCGGGACCACCGCGGTACTGAGCACGACGCCGGCGACAATCAATTTTGGCATAATTAACGTTGGGGCCTCGTCGGCCATTCAAAACGCAACCATGTCGCGCCTCACTGGCGCCACCGGGCCACTCACGGTCAGCGATGTTTCGCTCACCGGCGGCACCGCGTCAGCATTCCAAATCGTCAGCACCGCCGGCATGTCATGCGCCGATAACCAACACTGTACGTATATTTCCAGTCCGGGGCTCGACATTGCGGGCGGCAAAACCGTTGGGCTGCGCTGCAGTCCGGCGCTCAGTGCAACCACCACCGAAATTACGACGACGTTTAACGTGGTGAGCGATAGCGATCCAACCGCGGTCGACAGCGTCGCGGTAAAATGCACCCCAGGCCGAGCGGCCGTAGCGCTTGATGTCACCAGCCTCAATTTTGGCGGCGTACCCGTTGCCAGCAACGAAGTGTTGCAAGTGATGGTGAGCAACACCGGCAACATCGCGCTGAACATTACGATAACCAAAACCGGTACCAATACCGGCGATTTCACGGTGCCCGCAACGCTTACCGTCAACGCAGGCCAAACCATGGCCCTCAATGTCACGTTCACTCCAGGCGCACGCGGTGCGCGCAGTGCATCGGTGCGGTTGGCCACCAATGACCTCAACAACGCCGTTGTCCAGATTCCGGTTGCCGGCACTGGCCAAGCCCCGCTGATCTCTGTGCTTCCGACTTCGGTCAATTTTGGCAACGTAATCGTCGGCAATGCGTCGGGCGCCGCCGATGTCGTAGTCAGTAATGTTGGCGAGATGACATTGAACATCAGCAGTGCAACGATCGTTGCGGGCACCAGCGATTTCACCCTTACCGCCCCGACCGTGGTCGGCTTGAACAACGGCGACGCACTAACCTGGAACGTTGTCTGTAATCCGATTGCGGCCGCGGCACGCACCGGCACGCTGCGCTTTGTTAGCAACTCCGCCACCAACGCGACCTTCGATGTTCCGTTAACGTGCAACGGCCAACTCGCGGCAATCTCAATGACACCCGCCAACTCGTCGTTTGCCAACCGATTTGTCGGCGCAACCGATGTCAAGACCTACACCATCACCAACACCGGAGATCTGGCGCTTAGCAACATCACGCTCGCGCTGGCCGCGGCAAGTACCGAGTTTACCGTGACGACCGCGCCAGCCTCGACGTTAGCGGTCGGGGCAAGCACTACAGCAGTGGTGCGATTCAACCCGCAATCCGCTGGCCTCAAGAGCACGACGCTCGAACTGAACTCTATGCAAGGCGCGACAGCACTCGCGGTTCGCACCGCAACGGTCAATGGCCAAGCGCTCGACTTCACGGTAACTAATACTGGCGCGCCGTTGCTACCAACCGAGAAACGCTTCGACAACACCACCGCGAACGGCACGCTAGTGATTACCAATATCTCGGCGGTGCCGATCACCATCTCATCGACTGCATTTGCGCCGTCGGGCATGACCGCAGCCGGCGATTTTGTCGTGAATGCTGCCGATGCCGGGACGGTCGCGCTAACGGCCGGCCAAACCAAAGCCGTGCGCATCACCCTGCCCACCGTGCTCGATCGAGTCGGGGCTACCGGCATCACGGGCACCGTAACTGTCACGGCCAGTACGGCCGGCGTGCGCACGCAAACCTTCGATGTGGCCATTCGCTCCACTACAGCGATGTTCGCGTTATCCACCGATACCGACTTCGGAACCTTTGACCTCGACGCCAAGCGCAACGAGACCAAAATCTTAACCATCACCAACACGGCCGCCGCCGATGCTGTGCTCGACTTGACCAGCATAAGCGTGCTGCCTTTCGCACCACAGCCGCTCACCGGCGATTTGACGTTAGATCCAGTGACGCTGCAAACGACGTTAGCGCCAGGCGCCGATCAGCAACTCATCGTGCGGTTCAACCCAACTCGTTCACAGCCGATGGCGGCGTTCGACAAGATGATTGTACGGGTCGCCGTCAAAGGCGCTTTCATGATGCCCGCGAATGCTGATTTTGTTGTGCAAGGCCGTGCCATTGACCGCTTGTTGCAAAACATTGCCACCCCAGTATTTCCGCCAACGTTTACCTACCCCGGTGAACTCGCATCCGTGCGCACCATCCTCGTCGAAAATCTTGGCGAGGCCGACTTAAAGTTTAACGCGGTATTGGTGAACGCCAGCGCTGCTTGGTCCATGGATAACGATGGCAGCGCCGTTACCGTACCTGGCTTTTCCTCGGTCCCCATCAAGCTCACCTTCTCGCCGTTCGACACCAACAAACAGATGGCCACCTTAGAAATTCGCCACAACGACAACACTGGATTCGAAAACAATCCAATGCCGTTCTATACCAAGTCCATTTTACTGGAGGCCCAAGGCCGTAACCGCAACGTGGTGTTCTCGACCGGCGAAATTGTGTTCGACCCAAGTCCGTCGGGGGTTTCCGTGTTGTTGTCGGACAACAGCAATCAAGCCCTCGCAACCTTAATCAATCAAGAAAATGCAACCTCAGGTAACGTGTTCAGAATTTCTAAAATCGAAATTGTTGGCGACGATGCGTTTTCCGTCATCGATGGTGCCGTTGATCAAACGATTGCACCAACCATGAGCGCCGGCATCGACCTGCAGTTTTCGCCACCGAAGCCAGGCGAGTATCGCGCGACCCTCAAGGTCTACTTCGATGGCGCGCCGGTCGCGACGTCGAGCGTTGCCGTGGTCGCCACCGCTGTGGATACCAAGCTGCTGGGCGGCGGCGGCTGTCAGTCAACCCAACACAATTCGACCGGCGCCCTGCTGTTGCTGGCGATGGTTGGCCTAATCTCACGGCGCCGGTGGCCACGCCACGCGTTGGTCTCGGTGGCTCGCACCGGTGTCTTGTGCGTCAGTGGCGTGGCCGCATTCGGAAGTCAGGTGGCCACCGCCCGCGCCGATGTCACGCAATCCAAAAATCTTGAATTGTCGGTATTTCGCGCCACCCCCTCGATCGCGCCACAGTTTCTGCACACCGAATCGGCCCGTGCCGGCAGCAGTGGCGATTGGTCCCTACAAGTGGTGGTATCGCATGCAACCGATCCTCTAATTGGCCAAGTAAACGACGGCCTCATGCGGTCCACCGCACTCATTAGCCGACGCAGCACCTTTGAACTTGGCGCAGCGTACAGTTTCATGTCGCGCTACGAAGCCGCTGTACGTGTACCGCTCTACGTTCAAGATGGAGCGGATTCATCACTGCGCGGCTTAACCGGAGTGAGCGGCACCGCGTTAGGCGACGTATCGTTGCATCTCAAAGCGACCGCATTTGAACGCAGCGCCTAGGCGTTGGCGGGCTCGGTGATGATGACGCTGCCGACCGCCAAAAATGATCAA
>JAGPDK010000238.1 GCA_018057605.1 Kofleriaceae bacterium
ACGTTGTACTATCCGACGAATCGCTCAACATACTAGGAACCCCCAGTACACCGTGGCGGTACCGCATCACGCCTGGATTATTGTTTGTCTTGGCGTTCGGCGAACTTGGTTTTGTGGTGACTCGCAATGTGACGCGACGATTGGCGCTTATTGTTGCCGTGACCACGCTGGCGCTCGGCGTAGCACTGCTGCTCAAAGGCTTGTACATCGAAGCGATCATTCCCTTGGCGGTAGCGACGATTCATGGCCTAGGATATTTTTTCGCACGCATTAACGTGCCGGATACCGACGAGAACGATAACGAAACGCCGGTTAAAAGTGCACCAGCTGTGGAGGTTGGGCCACCGCGACCTAGCCCGCAAAGTCCTACCGCCCAAGGCCCGGTTCGCGCAGCGCCAGCACCACAGTTAGCGATTGAACGGCCGGCCACAGCGGAGCCGGCTAACCCGACGCCGATCGCCTACGACGAAGATGCACCACCACCGTCGATTTTGCGCTGACAACCGCGGTGAGTGTTGAACTCGCCAGCGGTGGTGAGGCCGTGTTGCAACCCATCAAAATCCAACAAGTTAAATCTGTTGTGCCGGTACGACGATGACCTTTTTTTGCCAGCTCGCCTGCCACGTCAGGCTGTGGTCGGAGTTGGATAGGTCAAGCCAGCGGGTTAGCCCGATTGAGTACGTGCCAGCGTGGCTAAATACGCTTGGGCCGAATTCGTAGCTGCCGTTGTCTGGCGCCCAAAAAGGCGTGAGAAATCCTAACCGCAAGGCCGGGACATTCGTCGCGTACACGATCGCGATTTGCACCGGTCGCCCGAGCCCATTCCACCGCAGCGCTGTTTTCGATCCAAGCGTGATCTGGTCGGGGAGCTCAATACCGGCAGCGTTGGGCGTGGACAGCTCAGCATCGTTCCACAGCGCGGCGGCGTCAGTTCCCGCCGTCGCATCAATGCGGATCCCGCTGATCCAGTGATCGAACACTGCGGTGAATTCACCGGAATTCGGGTTGTCACTACCGACTTGCGGTTTGAACGTAGCGGTAACTGGAGACGCACCGTCGGCGCTGACTAGCACCGTGGCGTTGGCAGCGGCGGTATCACCTTGACGCAACGTCAGCTTGACGAGCGTGCACGGCGCAGCGTTGCAAGTTGTCATGTCGGCGGTGGCTGTGATGGCAAGTTTGTTGGCGGTGTAGCCATCCAGGTGAGTGGAGACCTCCTGGTCCGACGAGAAACACCCAGCGAACAGAACGAAGGGAAGAAACAAGGTTCGAAGCATATGGACGATACAGAGCAAGTGACATGCCATCCGTGGGAGGACCGGCAGCTACAGTATGGCGGAGTTGCGTAAACAGCTATTCACGGCTGGACGTGGCACGTACGAGTCACCACGCTGCCGATTCGGGTGCGGTGCCTGTCTGAGCTTGTAATTTTTCACAAGTAATATTAAATATTTAAAAGATATTTGGTTGTGCGCTGTAAGTTGGCGATGGCAACAGCGTTAACCCAGCATGAAAAACCAAGACGTTGGCATTGAGGCTCCGTGTAACGCCGACTGGAGCGCCATGCAGCGCGGGGACAAAAGCCGATTTTGCAGCGAATGCAAAACAACGGTGCACGACCTCTCCGCAATGTCGAAAACTGAAGCAACGGCTTTTCTAGCAACGCCTGCGACCGAAAAGCTGTGCGTCCGTTTTTTGTACGATGAGATGGGGCACCTGGTTTTCGTCGATACGTTTCGGGATCGCCCCATTCCGTTGGTAGCTTTGCTGCGTAAACGAGCCGGCCATGCGGTTGCCGTTGCAGCGTTGGGTATGTCGCTGACCGCCTGCATGGGTGCCATGCGTCCCACTAAGCGGCCACCGACTGAACGATCGATATGGGCACCGCCGCTTAAACCGGTTGAAAGCGCCGCAGAGGCGCAAGCACGGCACAAGCGCGAGGCGGACGCCGCAGCGGCAACAGCAGCACCCACGGCCACGACAACAACGGAACCGGCCCCAGCAGGTACCCCGCCAGCGCCAGCGCCAGCGCCAGCGCCAGCGCCAGCGCCGAAACCACGCTGAGCCCAACATTTTTGGGCGCACTGCATCCGTTAGCGGTAGCCACCAGCAGTGCGGATTTCGGGATCCTCGCCCTACCCGCACCCGCGCTGGAGGTGCTACCAATTCGCCATGGCGAATCCAACTGCAACATTCGAAACCTCAATGGGCACGTTCACGGCGGAGATCTATCGCGATCAAATGCCAGTGTCGGCCGGTAACTTCATCAAGCTCGCGCAAATGGGCTTTTACGATGGCTTGCACTTTCACCGCGTGATCAAAAACTTCATGGTGCAATTTGGCTGTGAATTCACCAAAGATCCAAATGCAGCGCGCGCGGGCCAAGGCAATTCGCCGCTCGGCCGCGTGCAAGATGAACATCCGCCAGCGCAAAAGCTTTCGAATGAGCCTGGCACGTTGTCGATGGCCAACACCGGCGCACCAAACTCGGGCGGCGCCCAATTTTTTGTGAACACGGTCCACAATTCGTTCCTCGATTGGTTCAGCCCGGGCCCATCGAAGCACCCAGTATTTGGCAAAGTCACGTCGGGCATGGATGTTGTCAAAGCCATCGAAACCACGCCAACTGCGGCTGGTGACCGGCCTAAGACGCCAGTTAAAATGATTAAAGTTACTGTTACTGAATAACAAACAAGCACAGCCTGATGACCTGCAGCCATTCGTAGACAGCTAACAAGCTGTAAGATCTAACCGGCCTTGCGCCACGGCCGCCGTGAAGTTCAACCCACGGTGCGCGGCGAGGCGCCGACCCATTTTACTACTGCCGATGAGCACAGCGCCTGCACGTGGCTGATTGTTGCTTCTATCGATCAAGGACCAGCCATGACCAAGACGCCGCCCGCTTCTGACGGACCAACCACCGACTGGGTTGAAGTGATTGTTGGCGTTGGCGCAAACACCGACGTCGACGAGATCGCAGCGTTGTTGGTGCAAGAACTGCCCGCCGCCGCCGCTGGCACCGAAGTGCGCAGCGACGAGGTCGTGTTTTGGATCGATGTAGCTGACAGCGAGCAGGTGTTGGCGGCAACCAAAGCTCAGGTTGCGACGTGGCAAGCCGCCGGCGCGGACATCGATCCGGCGAGGGTGCGTTTGGCCGTGGCAATTCCCGAAGCGCAATGGCGCGATGCGTGGAAACGCTACTTCAAAGTTAGCCATTTGACCCGCCAGTTTGTGGTGGTGCCAAGTTGGGAGACCTACACACCCACCGACGGAGAATTGGTCATCGACCTCGACCCTGGGATGGCCTTTGGCACCGGCTCGCATGCTTCGACTCAATTGGTGCTTGAAGAGCTGCAGCGCCATGCCGACACCGGTGCCACGCCGCACAAGATTTTAGATGTGGGATCGGGCTCCGGCATTCTGGCGATCGCAGCCGCCAAACGCTGGCCGGCGGCGACGTGCCTCGCCATTGATAACGATCCAATCGCAGTGAAAGCGTGTGGCGAAAACGCCGCAATCAATCGAGTGGGCGATCGCGTGACCAGTGCCATCACCCCGCTCGACGATCTCGACGGCGACTACCCACTGGTGCTTGCGAATATTCAAGCTCACGTGTTGCGGGCGCTGTTACCGTCGCTGATCGCACGCACGGCACCAGGCGGCACGCTGATGCTGTCCGGGATCTTGTCGCCGCAAGCTGAGCCGCTAGCCGATGAATTTGTGGCGGCCGGCATGGTCCGCGACCAGTTGCGCACTGGCCAGGACCCGGCCTGGACCTCGGTTACGTTGAAAAAACCCGCAGGGGCGTAATCGTGCTTCGCGTCGCGCACGACCTCGCTGCTGTTACCGCTGGCGAAGTCACGATCACCGGCGACGAAGCTCACTACCTAACGCGGGTGCGCCGGGTCCGGGTCGGCGAAGCGCTGGAGCTGTTCGATGGCACCGGCCGAACCGCCACCGCAATCATCATTCGACTGACGGCAACAACCGTCGTCGTCGCAGCGCAACCGCCAGTCACCGCGCCGCCCGTGTTGCCGCACATCACGGCCATGATTCCGTTGATCAAAGGCGATCGCTTCGACTACTGCATCGAGAAACTGATCGAAGTCGGTGTCGACGCAATTCTGGTGTGGCAAGCGGACCGCGCCGTGGTCAAACTCGATGGCGACCGGGCGCGGGCGCGAGTGGACAAATGGCGGAGCGCGATCACCGCTGCGACACGGCAAGCTGGTCGAGCCCATGAAGCGACCATCGACGGCGTACTGCCACTGCATGGCCCCACCGGAGCATTGGCACGCCTGCCTGCGCTGGCGTTGCGACTTTTCATGCATCCTACCGGCGGGACACCGCTGTTGCAGTTGCATCCAAACGCTAGCGCCGATCGCGTCACGCCGATTGTGGTGCTAACCGGACCTGAAGGCGGGCTCGCCCCCGACGAAATCGAAGCGCTCACCGCTCAGGGATTTCGCCCGGCTGACCTTGGGCCTCGCATCTTGCGCGCGGAAACCGCGCCGGTGATCGCCGTGGCATTGCTGCGCGCTGGGGCCAGCTAAGGTAGCCACGCATTCATCGGTGTTAGAGATTTGCGTTCCGCCGCCGGCCGGCCGTATAACTGGGACATGGTGGACTCTGAGCCGATCCTGCTTGCCGACGCACCGTCGCGCCCGCCCTCGGCACCGGTCGATCGCGCTGACAGCCTCGGGCCCAGTCGTGGCGCGGCTGAATCAGCAAGTCGCAGCCGCCCCGGTGCCGCTTCACGATCGGCGCGTGCCGTGCACGTGGTCGGCTTATTCCGAAGGCTCGCTGCGGCGACAATCGATTTCGCGCTCATTTTTCCAGCCACCGCAATCCTGACCTGGTTGGCTAGTAAAATTGCTGGCGTGCATTTGCCTCCAAGCAACATCGGCTTGCTCGACTTGGATATGTGGTTCGACTATTTTTTACGGGCCGAACCAGCCATCATTATGATGGTGGCAATGTTGATTGCCGTCACCATGATTTATTTACTGGTCTTTCAGATCGTATTGGCACGCACCGTAGGCATGCGCGTGATGGGTATCAAAATTATTGACTGGTATGGCGACGCGCCTTCGCCGGCGCAGTGTGCGGTCCGCACGTTGGGGTATCTAGCCAGCGCCGCAACATTCTTCTTAGGCTTCCTGTGGATGGGCTTTGATAGCGAGAAACGTGGCCTGCATGATTTTATTGCGCGCACCTATGTGGTGAAGGCGCAGGGTTAAGGCTTTTCCCACCCATGGCTTCGCGCCTTTCTTCCATGCTAGTGCGCGACGGTATCGTCGGGGTTAAGCGTCTCGAAAAAGCGTTTCGGCGCCAAGTAGTGTACGGCGGGAACCTCGACACGGTGCTCCTTGAAATGGGGCTCATCGCCGAGGAGCGGCTGTGTCAGTATTTGGCCTTATCAAGTGGCTTGCCACCAGCGTCGCGGGTTGAACTGCCGTTTGATCAACTCGAAAGCGTGCGCGGATTGTTGCCCGAAAGTCTGGCGGGCAAACATCGCGTGGTACCGCTCGGGATCGAAGGTGATGCGATCCGCGTTGCCGTGCACGCACCGATTGACATGGCCCAACTCGAAGATCTCGCGGATGCCATCGACCGCGCACTGCAACCGTTGATTGTGCCCGAGTATCGCAGGCACGTTTGGTTCGGCCGCGTCTATGGCGGCGTGCCGCTCGATCGCTTCGCCGTGCTCGCCACCGAGCTCGATGCCTACGCCGAAGTACAACCAGTAGGACGCGCCCAAACCGTCATTATTTCGGAAGATCAACCAAGACTGCGCCCGGTAACACTGCAACCAGCGTTGCGCAAGGAGCTGCCAGTCGAAGCTGCGCCAGCGCAAGCCGCACCGACGACAGCCTCCGAGCGCAACAGCAACCGTCGAGTTACGCTAATGGGCCTAAAGCCAGCGCGAGCGCAAACCGCAGACGCGGTACCAGCTGACTTTGCTGCAGTAGTTGAAGAACCACCCTATCGCGATACCCTGCCGCCACTGAACGTTAACTCAACGCCCAACAATTCAAGCGCGCAAGCAGCGCTGCTGAGCGTGACCACCGAGGCGCGGCAACGCCCGGTAGTAACCAATGCGCACGCCACACTGCAGCTGCCGACGCCGACCAAAACACCAGCGCCCGCTGCAGCGACGAAAGCGCCTGCCCGCATCACAAGTGCACCACCCATCGCAGCCGCAGCAGCCGTGATTGCCGCGCCAGCAGCACCGCGGGCCATCGAACTTCCCGGCGCAAGTACGTCGGGCCCGCGCATCGCTTACTCCGAACTCGCAAGCGATCGTGCCGCCACCGAACCGATGCTCAGTGAAATCCCCCGGATGGCGATCGCTATCGCCGACGCTGCGCCGCCACGTGCAATGCCAGTTGCTAGCCCTGCGGCTGGGCCCGGCGCGGCAGCCTCCGCGATACCAGTGGCGGTATCTACGCTGACCCAATCAGGTAACGCAAACGCTGCATCGGCGGCCACGCGTGCGTCTACGGCGAGTCTTTTCGACGAGAAAATCGCGCATGCCGGGCCGTTGTCACTACTCGCCGCCAAACAATTATTATTGTCAGCCGAAGATCGCGATGGAGTTTTTGTCACGCTGCTGCGCGCGGCACGCTACCGCACTCGCTTTGCCGGCCTGCTCACCGTGCAAGGAGGGGCGGCCATCGGGCGGTTTGCGTTGGCCGAGGCCAATATCGATGCCAAAGCTTTTGCGACCGTATTGGTGCCGTTGGATATGGCCTCGCCGTTTCGCACCGCATTTATTACACGGCAGCCCTATGTTGGGCCGCTGCGTGGTGAAGACAACTCGCTTGACCTGATGCTGCGGCGCATGGGTGGCACCATTCCGGCGACCGGCCTGATCATGCCAATCACCGTGCGCGATCGTGTTGTTGCGCTCATGGTCGCACATCGCATTGACCGTGCACTCACGCTGCCCGATATCGCTGACGTGTTGTCGCTTGATCGACAGCTCAGCGACGCGCTGACTCGCGTGATTATGCGTCACAAGAGCGTAAACCCCGACGAGTCGGCCGCGCGATCGCGGAGCGAAGCTGCGGCGGTGACGACGACACAACCTACCGCGGACCTTGATCAGCGATCCGCCGCACCCACGCAACTGGCCCATGAACCGACGCCGCCCGCCGACTCGCGGCGCGTGGCGACCGCCATTCCAATTATTTCGCGCGGCACGGATGGCCTCGAATCCCCGGCCGATTTTGCAACCCGCTCATTGCGGGCGCCAACGGTCCGCACCGATAGCGTTGAATTCGGCACCGAAGTCACCCTCACAGCTGATGAACCTCGGACGATTGACGACATTCTCGACGATGTTATGGGTAATTCGGCCGACGCCGCTGAGGACGCCCTGCAAGAAGCAGTCGAACGTTCCGCTGCGATGCTGCCCTTGATCAATATGCGCTTTCCGGGCAGGCTCCGCGTTGAACGCTTCGCCGTAGCCGGCCGACCGTTACGTGCTGCGCAATACGGTGGCTTACTTGAACTCATCGTGCGCATGGGCGCCGACGCCACCGAGCTGTTAATCCACAAGATGGCGGCACCGCAACGCGACATTCGTTTTTACGCAACCGTGTGTTGCGTTGAACTCCGTCCCAAAGCTGCCGTGGGTGCGCTGGTTGAACGCTTGTTCGACAACGATTATGGCGTGCGGGCATGTGCCATTGAAGCGCTCAGCGGTTACCCGTTGCGCGATCTAGAAATTGCGATGATCTCGACCCGGCAAGCCCTGCACAGCGACGACATCGACCGTGTTGCCGCGGCCTGCCACGCCACGGCCGAAATTGCCGATGTTAACGCCGTGACCGATCTGTTAGCAGCGATGGCGCGTGGCGATCGCTTTGCAGACCATGCCCGCGCAGCGTTGGTGTGGTTATCTCGCCAAGATTTCGGCACCAGTGAACGCAAATGGCGACGCTGGTGGGAAGACAACAAAAAGCGCCATCGCATGGAATGGCTAATCGATGCGCTCGGCCACAAAGAAGATGCGCTGCGCAAAGCCGCCATCGACGATCTGCGGCGGCTCACCGGCGAATATTTTGGCTATCATCACGACTTGGCCAAAAAAGAACGCGACGCTGCGCAAGCGCGTTGGCAAACCTGGTGGAAAGAAACCGGGCTGCGACGGTTTGGTTAGGCATTCGATCGTGCGGTGCGAAGTGCTCGCACTGTAGTTTTTCGCAATTGCATACCTTTTGAATCAGGCGCTGTGTAGAATGCTCGGCGTGAGTGGTGGGACGACAAGCCAAGATGGGCCGCAACACGGCCATGAGGCTATAGCTGCGCCTGGTCATGCGCACGCGGCAAAACCGACGGCCGACAACCAAACTGTAGCGCAACATCGTTTGGAACTACTGCTTTGGCAAGCTGGCAAGCCCACCGCCGAAGCGGTTTCAGAATTG
>JAGPDK010000239.1 GCA_018057605.1 Kofleriaceae bacterium
GCAAGATCGGCGGCACGTTGCAGCGTCAACAAAGGTTCAGCTTCGACACCACGGTGATGGTCATCCCCTGATGGGGCAACATAGATGGTTTTTCCGTTGCGAGCTGCTTGCGCAGGCGGCCCATCGTTGATGAGCAACCAGGCACTCACCATTGCCGCGCTCACTGCGTACCGGCGTGCAATACCGCCACACTTCACATCGCACCTTTGAGTTTAAGAAATATCGGCAGCAAGATTGCAGCATAAAACCCGCAAACCACCACGATGATGGCGAGGTCGCGGCCGGTGAGGCGCACCGAAAACGTCGGGCGATGAGTGCGCACCGTGGTGCCCCACGCCGCAATAAACCCAAGCAGGATCCATGTCACCGAATGGTACGCGAACGAAATAGTACCGATTTGAAAATTGAGCCCAAGCAACGACGCCAGCAACGACATGCCCCACACCCGCGCGGTCTCGGTGCCCGGCACACCATTGAGCTCACGCAGCCCCAGGATGAGCACTTTGCCCGAGATGTACATCAGCGCGACAAACAAACACAGACCGAGGAAGCCTAGCTCGCCCAGCGACAGCACAAACGAGTTATGGGCGGTCAAAAAATGGTGATCAGTAAAACGTCGCATCCCGACCCCAAAGATCGGCGACTCACGCCACATCTCGTACCCCGCGGCCCACGCTTCGTACCGTTGCATCGTTGATTCATCGGCGCTTTCACCACTGCGACCGCCCAGCGACAACACCGGCAACGCCACCAGCGCGCCAAAAAACAACATGCGCACGCCATACTTGCGTACAAGGTACGTGCCCGGCACCAACATCATTACGACTAACCCGCCACGCGACTGGGTCATGAAGATGGTCCAGATCAGCATGATCGCCGCAAGCCCGCCCAAGACCTTGAACGACGGCGACTTGTTGCGCAGCATAAACGCGATCAGAAACGAAAAGCCAAATACGCAGATCGTCAACGAAAGCTCGTTGGGGTCGTGCAACTCACCGCGATAGCGGACCCGATCCTCAATAGCCCACGTGCCAAACAACCCAGATTTTTCGCATCGGTATTCCAAACTTGGATCGGCGTCACCGCCTTCGCATTGTTTTCTAAGCTCGCAAGGACGGCCATCGGCAACGCCCTGTTCCGGATCACCAGGGTCGAGCGCAATACACTGCCGGTCGGCGAAGCCTTGATGAAAACAGACTGCGGTAAGGAACAACGCAGTAGCCATGAGCGCGCCAGCCACCACCTGCAACGCACGCAAGCGTTGGATGCCGTGCCCCAGGATGTAAAAAACCACAAAAATAATGCCGAGATCAATCACCCGGGTGATGAGGGTCGGAGGCGCTTTTATCGCCGTGCAAATAATCGCCCACAGCATGTAAATAACGACCCACAATAAAGCGGGCGCAGCGACGGGCTGGACTCGGCGCAACTTGAGATCTAAGACCAAGCCACCCACCGCCGCCGCACACAAGATATACAATAGCGGAACCCGCGTCAGCACCGGCATGAATTCCTGCGGCCGAGCCAACAGGAACATAACAAGCGCAGCGATGCCTGGAATCACGAACACGGCGCCACACTACCGCGAGGTTACAGTTTTCGCCATCACCCCGGTCATGAGGCCGCGCCTGGCGCCAAGTCCTTAGTTAGCCCGACACGTCGCATTGCAGGCGAAGTTGGTTATACTCGGGACGATGCCATTGCGTGAACGGGTCGCTAGTCTGCTGTTTCGCACGGGTGCGCTCAGTGCGGTGATGCGTGCGCGCGGCGCAGCCAGAATTCCACTGGTTTCCATCTACACGTTTCATCACATTGCTGAGCACGACCCAAACTACCTCTTTGATCCCGGCGTTGCCGATGCCAGCCCATCGCAGTTCCGCCGCCAACTTGAAGCGTTGCTGCGCTGGGCCAATCCGATCTCGCTCGATGATTTATTAGCCGCGCTCGATGGCAAACAACTGCCTGCAAATCCCGTGATGATCACGTTCGACGACGGCTACGCCTCCAACTATCACACCGCGTTACCGATCTTGTCGTCGCTCGGGGTGCCAGCGACATTTTTCATTGCTACCAAGTTCATCGATGAGCGGCGATTATTTTGGTGGGAAACGCTGGCATGGACGCTCAAACAAACCAACCGCACCACGCTCCAACTACCGGCAGCCTCAGGCGATTCGATCGTCGATCAGTTGCCAAAGCGAACCTTCGATACTTCGTCGCCCAAGCTGCTACGAGAATTGACTGACTTGGTAAAAAATACCGCGCACATGAACGTCGACGCTTTTGTGCACGCGATTACCACGGCTGCGGACGTGGAATGGACCCCACGGATTGAGCGCGAACTCGCCAATGCCGTGCTGCTCACCTGGGATCAGCTGCGTATCATGGTTGACAAAGGCATGGCCGTCGGCTCGCACACCCATAGTCACCGCGTGCTGCAAACTGTGCCGATCGACGAGTTGCCGCAAGAACTCGCTGGCTCCAAAGATATTTTGCAACGGGAACTTGGTTGCGACATTCATGCCTTGGCGTACCCGGTGGGCCGCCGGATTCAGAAAGGTCATGCCGTTCGCGATGCGCTGAAAAAGGCCGGTTACCGTGTAGGCTTCACCAACGCCAGCGGCGTGAACATGATCGCGCCGCCGATGCTGCGCGACCGGTTTGCACCAGCCGATCCATTTGACGTGCGGCGCTTAGCGACTGATCGCAACATGTCCGACGCCATGTTCGTCGCGCAAATGGCGCTGCCCAAATTTGCCTACGTCGCCGTCGACAATTTGTAGCTGCCCAGCATCGCCATGGCCCTAGCTATTTCTTTTTAGGTGCCGGCTTGGCTTTGGTCGGAGCCTTCACCGCAGCTTTTTTGGCAGGTGCGGATTTGGCGGCGGGTTTGGCAGGCTTGGCTGGCTTGGCTGGCTTGGCTGGCTTGGCTGGCGCGGCAGGCTTGGCAGCGGGTTTCGCGGGTGCCGTCGGTTTTGCAGCGGGCGCAGGCTTCGCTGGTGCCACCGGTTTTGCCGGCACCACAGGCGTAGCCGGTTTCACCGGCAGCGGCGTCCGAATCGGCGTTACCGGCGAGCCCGGTTTTGGAGGCAACATCGGCAAGACTGGCGCAGCACGCGGCGCTGGACGCGGCGGTAACGGCCGGCGAGGAACGCCGTCCTCGTCGTCATCGTCATCGTCATCCTCTTCCTCCTCGTCTTCGTCGTCATCATCCTCGTCTTCGTCGTCCTCTTCTTCTTCTTCGTCCTCATCTTCCTCTTCGTCACGGCCCCATGGCGGCTCATCGCCGTCGCGCCAGCCGCTGTCTTTTTCCTCTTCATCACCGGCCGGATCTTCAACCCAGCTTTCGTTATTTTCTTCTTCGCCATCACCGTCGGCAGGACGCACAGCGTCATCAACGTCGTCGACTTCGTCGACTTCGTCGACTTCTTCCTCTTCCTCTTCTTCGTCCTCTTCTTCTTCGTCGTCGTCGTCTTCTTCTTCGTCCTCATCTTCATCCGCTAACAGCGGCAAAAAAGGCGCAAGCGTGGGAAAAGCTACGTTCCAGAGTTGTTGGTCTGCCGTGATCATGGGGACCAAATGTTAATGCGCCAGGGTTGGTTTTCAAGTCGCGGAAGCGTCGTTGTCACGGTTTTTGCGAAGTCAGCCCTTTCACCCCCCCACAGCAGTGCTACCCTCCCCGCACGGTGAAAATCCCAGCGAAATGGCAGTTTAGCTTGATTTTGGCGAGCCTGTGCGCCGATTTGCCGCACGCGCGCGCCGACGAATGGAGCTTGCATCTGGTGCTTTCCGGGCAACTCGCAGCTACCGACAATGTTTTTCAGGTGCCGAGCGATAGCCCGGAGGGCTTGCCACGCGAGGGGGACGTGTTTTTGCAATTGCGACCGGGGCTCCTGGGCACCTACGCCACCCACCGCACCACCCACGAAGTAACCGCAGATCTCGATGCCTTAGCGTTTGCGCGCAATCGTGACGCCTGGTCGGTCTCGGGCCGTGGCGGGTGGCGCGGTATCTTCACGCTGTCGCCGCGCACCGAGCTGTTAACGGGTGTCGGCATTGGGACGGGCACCCTAAATACGTTGGTAGCTCGCTCCGCCGATCCCGCTGCGGCGCTTGCACTTACCGGCACCAATAGCTTCATCTCGGCCGACGCCAACCAACAACTTGCATACCAAGGCTCGCGTGAAGTTCGGTTACTTCAAAATACCCGCGCCCAGGCCGTGCAAACCACCGATGCGACCGATCGTGCCACCCTATCCTATGACCTGTCGCTCGGCGGCGGCTTCGAGCGCACCTGGCGCAGCGATGCGTTTGGCGTCAACCTCACCGGGTCGTTCGTGTCATTTTCCCGAGCCGACGGCACGGACGGCTCAGATCAACTCTTTAATATCCGCGCAGCGGGGCAATGGCGTCACGATGTGTCACGGCGCTGGACCAGCGTCATCGACGGCGGCTTGGTCGTCGTCGTGCCGAGCTCGACTGACGGCAACTCGGTGGTCGTGCCCATCATTGGTGGCCAGTTAGCGTATGCGCCGCAATGGGGCTCAGCCAGCATTTCGGTAAGTCGCAGCGTTGTGCCCAATTTGTTCATCGCCCAAAATACCGTTGCCGACACGGTGACCGCGGCGGTTAATATGCCGCTGCCTTGGCTGTCGGCCGAACGGGCCCGACCGCGCTGGTCAACGCTTGGTGCAATTGGATTCACACGTTCACAATTGACAGACACCGAACGCGGACAACTAGCGTCGAGCTTCAACGTTTTTAACGCCGATTTGGCATTGCAGTACGCAGTATCGGAAGCCTCCGGCTTAGCACTGCGCTACCAATTTATTCGGCAAAGCGGCAACGCCGATGCGTTGACGATTATCCAAGGCTACGCGCGCAACACCGTGCTGTTAGCGTTTACCTATCGCTTTCCAGCGCGGCAAGCTGCGCGGTTTCCTAATCGCACGTCAGTGCGCGTTGACCGCAGCGATATTACGCCGATGGGCGAAGAACCCGGCGCACGTGGCTCGACAACACCGGCGACTGATCGTTAGGAGCTCATTGTCATGACCTACGATTGTCAAAGCTGCGGTGCCTGTTGTTCCAATCTGCCAAGCAATCGCGCCCAGGGATTTGGCTATTGGGTGGAGATTAAACCCGACGACAAAATTCTGACGCGCCAGGATTTGTTACGCAAACACGTGACCTACGATCTTCAAGGTGTGCCGCATTTGCGCCTTGCCCCCGACGGTCAGTGTCTCGCCTTGCGCGGCAAAGTTGGTGGCAAAGTTACCTGTGCCATTTACCATCAACGGCCTTCGCCGTGTCGCCGCGTACAAGCCGGTGATGGTTCGTGCCTGCGTTCACGTCAAGAGCATGGCCTCGATCCAACGCCGTAGCATCGCGCCCTCGTGCGTCAACGCGAAGGCTGCGTCGTTGAATCCACTACTCGACCGGCACAATGGCGGTCGTCCACTGCCCAATGTGGTTGCCGAAAGTGAGATTTTGAAACGGCAATCGAAACGCTGGGCTCGAAGGGTCGGTGCCGGCTTCAGCCCGTGCTGGCGAAAAGCTGGTCATCCAGATCTGCGGTTGAGTTGGACCTGCAAAAACCCCGTAAGTGCGCGTCGACGAAAAGCTCAACCAGTACACTTTTTCGCCGTTGACCGTCTGTTCAAACGGGGCCCAACGTACCCAGGAATTCGTTTGCCCGGGTGCCAGACTCGCGGATTGCAACTTGATGGCCTTGGTACCGTCCATCTTGACGACCCAGACCTCCCCGTTAAGATTGCTCACGGAGTTGCCCGCCGCAGCGCGGTTGTACGCCACCCACTGGCCGTCCGGTGAAACCACCGGGTAGTAGATTAAGTCGCCAGTTTCGATAATCGTGCGGGCCGCGCCGAACGTATGATTGACTGCATCGTAGCTACGCGAAACGATTTTTCCCGCGTTGTACACCACATGATTTGCACCCGAGGTTTCGCCTTCGACGTAGACCAACTGGTCGCCCATCGGCGAAAAATCAGGCTGGACCACGTTGCCAGTGATTGGCACGGTAGCAACCGGCGCAGCTGTCCGACCGTCGAGGATTTGCAAATTGCTGCCAAATTGCGAAACCACAACATCACCACTTGGATGATAGGTCCACAAGTCATGGCTGGCGGCCGACGGCAATGGTGCGATTTTGGTTTTGGTGGCAACGTCATAGAGCCCTGACGTGCCGTCGATGTACCGCACCACCATTTTTTTGCCATCACGTGACAATGCATGGCAGCCAACGCACTGCCCCGCTTCGGTTGCCGACAGATATGGTTCGGCAGGATCGCCGGCCTTGATCATATCGTGGCGCCAAAACCCACCCGGCTGACCAGCACCGTCGGTGGTTGACCAATAATAGATGCCACCTTGCATGTCTTCATTGGACGCCGTCAGGCCGATCGGCTGGCTCTGCGAAACCGTTGCAGGCGCCGCTTGATCAAGCCCACGCACGCCGATAACCAGCGTTGGATCGGTTTTCACGGCACGGGTCCACTCGGTCGGCAAAAACCGCATGACGTGGGCCGGAGTCGTGGCAGGGACAAACACCCGGAGATTCGCAAACTGATTTTTCAGGCTGACTTCAAAAACATTGTCGGTGCTGGCCTGCCAATGAATGTCGAGGTCACCCAAATTGCGCGGCACGGCCACGTTGTTCGGCGGATATACAATGGTTACAGCGCGATTGGGATCAAGCGTTGCGCCATCAAAAAGTCCGACGATATTCGGCGGCAGCACTGGGTCGATGCGGGTGTCATCCGCCTTGATAATCAGCTCGGCCGAGCCAACGACGCCGCGCAGACTTGCATCAACCTGAGTTTTGCCTAACAGCACGCCATCAGCGCGCAGCACCGCCGCTTGAATTTCACCATAGCCAAGAGGCACGGTCAGCGACGCTTCATTGGTGACGTTAACTTCGGTGCCGTCTTCAAACGTTGCAATCACCTCATAACGTTGTTTGACCGACAGCCCATTAACGACGACCAACGTCGCAGTCGCCGGCTCGACGCGCAACGTTGCCGGCACCGACGCCCCGGCGTCGACATTGCTTCCGACTCGATTGCCACAGCCGCCGACCACCATCGCAAGCAAAACCAGGCTGACAATTTTCATAGCCGCATGGTGGCGTAACTTGCGGCTTTTGTCGACGTAGAAAACTGAAGGTATTGCGTAGCAACGCAGGCGGCGCCGCACCGGCCCCCTGGTGCCCTGCATAACCAGCAACGGCCAAGCAACGACCCAAGAAAACCGCGCTCATACACGAACGGAGGGTTGAATGCCGGCGACTTGCCAATTGAATGTGGCGCAGCAGGGACGGCCAAGCTGATCATTCGTCACATTTTCGACGAGTATTCCGCAGGTTTACCGACGTCTGCGTCCCTGGTGTTGACCGCTTGCTCGACCGCCACGATCACACCAGGTAGTCGATGCACCTCGCGTAATCGATCGGTCCGCCGGTCCATTTTGATGCGTTGGTGTTGGCCGTAATAGCGAGCTTCGCATGGGCATCGTGTAACGCTGCGAGTCCTCGTCGCGTACCAACGTTGTTCGAAGTTGTGCGAGCTGGTTGCGCGTCGATGCGACGGTTGCGATGATCGGAAAAGTTCCAGCCACCAGCACCATTGGCACCGTTTGCTTCGACCCGGCAGCCGCCCTCGTGCAAAAGCGTATGGTGGGCGCTACATAACAACATGAGGTTCGTCAGCGCAGTTTCGCCACCGTTGGCCCAGTGCTCGATGTGATGACCGTCGACGTAGCGGCTATGCGTGCAACCTGGGAAACGGCAGGTGAGGTCGCGCAGCAACAATGCCCGCTTGATTGCGGCTGGAATCGTGCGAGTTTTGCGGCCGACCGAGAGCGGCACACCTTGCGCGTCGACGTGAGCAACCACCACACCGGCGTCGCAGCACAAGCGTCGCGCGGTGGAAGCGGCGATGATTTCGCCGTCGGCCATTATGGCGAGATCTGACGGTTCCGAGGAACCGCGTAGGCCGGCGTGCGGCACGGTGATAGTGATTTCGACCGGCGTGCGCTGGGATCGAGCACCACGCGCGCGATCCTGGATAATGTCCATAAACGCATCGACACGCTGCCGTCCACGGTCCGCAGTTTATTGGGCGAATGTTCAGCGGGAGTCGGTTCAGCGGGAGTCGATTCCGTGCCTGCTTTAGCGGTCGCAGCATTGAGCGCCGCCCAAACGATCGCCGCTTCATCGCTGGGCAGTACCACTTCAAACTTCACCATGCCGTTGTCGAGGGGGAGCCGCGTCACCGTGCGCTGCGCAGCGACTTGAGCCGCCGCCATCGCTCCAGCCTCCACCCGGTGCGCTTGATCATACGCTTGTACGTTCTCATACGAACGACACAATTTATCGAGCTGCAACGCTGGCATGCGTTTAGCG
>JAGPDK010000240.1 GCA_018057605.1 Kofleriaceae bacterium
GTATGAAAGTACGATCGCACCAAGTGATCGGCCGCGGCTTTGCTCGCCGAGTACGGGCTGTTAGGTGCGTAGCGATGGCGCTCGGTAAACGCCGGCTCATCGGGCGCCAACGTGCCGTACACTTCGTCAGTAGAAACGTGGACGAAACGAAAACTATGCTTCATGGTTTCGTCGGCTTCGGCCAGATAGGCGCGCGCCGCTTCGAGCAAACGAAACGTCCCGATGATGTTGGTTTGCACAAACGCATCGGGGCCATGAATGCTGCGATCGACATGCGATTCGGCAGCAAAGTGAATAATTGCGCGCGGCTTGTGGGCCCGTAACAATTGCAATACCAGCGCGCCATCGAGAATATCGCCTTGCACAAACGCATGCCGGGCATCGCTGCGCAGGCCAGCTAGATTTTCGAGATTCCCGGCGTACGTGAGCACATCAAGATTGATCACTGGCTCATCATGGTGAGCGAGCCAATTGAGCACGAAATTGCTGCCAATGAAGCCAGCTCCGCCGGTGACCAAAATCATAGGTAACTCTCCGAATAGACTAGGTTCTACCGCCTATAACATGATGCGCGGGCAAGCGTCTAGGAACTAACGAACCATGCGCTGTGCGATGACAAATTCACGGCCGGGCCGGGAACGCACCGGACGCTGGGGACGAACGACACCGCCAGCCAGGGCGCGGGCGCGGGCATGCTTGCGAGGATTGGTCACGGCGTCCACATCCCGACCAGTGCGGGGACATCAGGCCAGGGGCACGCGCACACCGCGGTTGCTTCGGCGAACAATTCGGCTTCGGCGATATTCCAGGTATGAGTCTGCGAAGGATGACGAATATTGCAATGGTTGAACAGGCTGGTGGTGGTGACCGCGTGGCCCTGGGCCCGGGCCCGCGCGATCAAATTGCGATCTTCCCCGAGGGTGAGGCTGTTGTCGAACGGCAGTTTACGCCACAGGTCGGTTGCAAACGTCAGCGTACCGCCAGCCACGTGGGTGCTGGCCGCCAGCGATGGCCGCGAGCCGGGGCGCACAAATAACTGGCCTTGGGCATGCGAATAATAGAACAAGGGAAACTTGCCGACGATGCCGCCGGCTTGGGTGAGGGCGGCGACTTGCTCGTGTACATAGGCCGGTGCGTAGTAGTCATCGTCGTCGAATTTCATCAAAATATCGACGTCCTCGACTACTTGCTCAATCCCTGCGTTCAGACATGCGCCCAACGCATGCGGCGGTGGCAGGCGCAGCACTTGGCCCTTGACGTGGCGCTGGGCAATTGCGTTGCGCCACTCGCTTAGGGCTGATGCCTGGCTATTATCGACGACAACAACGCTTAGATTTGCGTAGGTCTGACGAGCAATGTTGGCGATAGCAGCATGCGCCCACTGCACCCGATTCGACGCAATGACCACGCCGACGCGTGGGGCGGTCACCGCTTTGGCGTCGATACTAGCCAACATGGTACGCAGCGATTTGCTGCCGTATACGTCGCGGCGCACCAGGGTGTCGGCGGCATGAGCGAGCACCAGCGGGTGGGTTTGGGCATCAACGGTGGGAAACGTGGCGTTAAACCACCGCTGCTGATTTCCGCCTAAACAAGTTGGGCCAGCCGCAAACAAGCGATCAGTGGGATCGGCATCCCATCGCAACGCACCACGGCGCCGATGCACGCGACGATATTCTTTGACGTACGCAGCTTGTGGCGCGCTTTTGGTGATCTGGCCGTCAACGGTATAAATCGCCAACGGCCCACGCGTGGTGGTCAGCGAGCCTTCGCGCAGGCGCGCAAAGTACAAAACTTCAGGCAAATAACAAGCGTGCAAGCGCAAGGCGCGAAATCGCTCAATATATTCGCTATCTGAAACCACCCGCAGCGGATCAAAATATCCAACCACACCATCGAGCAAAGCACGTTTGAAAAATAGCGTGATGATGCCTTCTTGGTAGATCGAAGGCGCATTGAGCGGCGTCAAGGTGCCATCGGGCAACGTGCGCACGAACAAGCCGTACAAATAATCGTGGGTACCAATCGCCGCCACGCAGCGCGCAATACGATCGATGCGCGAAACGTCGTCGGCGTCTTGAAAGGTGACAAACTCCCCGGTAGCTGCGGCCATGCCAATGTTGCGGGCTGCAAACAAGCCTTGATTGTGCGGCAGCGTGATCAAGCGAATGCGAGCATCGTTGCTCGCCATGGCACGCACGATGTCCGGCGATGCATCGGACGACGCATCATCGACGACGATGATTTCAAGATTGCGGTAGGTCTGCGCGCACAACGAAGCCAAGGCTTGCGCGATAAAGGCAGCATCGTTGTACGAAGTCATGACGATCGACACCCGCGGGCCGGTGTCGATTGCTGCACCAGGTAGTAGCCGAATCTGCTTGGTGTCGGAGCGCGCGCCGTCGGACGAAGCGTTCGGCTCGCCGCACAGCAACAAGGCCAGCCGAGGAGAATCGTCGACCGCTGCGGTGGCCTTGGCCTCGGCCAGCGACGGGAAGCAGGTGGCGGGCACGATCGGCAGTGCAGCCAGACGCTGCATGACGATGTGGCCCAGCGCCGCGACCGTTGCACCAGCCTCAACTCGCAGTACCGGTATCAAGCGTAGGTTCCGGGTATGCACCATGGTGCGAACTACGGCCACGGCCTCGTCGATAGTTGGCAAATTGGCTGAAATCAAGACCGCAAACGGCGCTACACACGAGGTTTGCACAAATGCAAATACGCGTAAGCGTTTAACCCGTGCGAGTTGACGCAACCAAGTGACCTGGGTCGAGGATAGCGCCGCTGCGATCACGATCAACGGTTGCACCGGCTCAGGCCGCGGCCGCTTTTTTACGCCCCAACGTTTGTATTTGAGGTCGCGCACAGCCGCAACGTTGAGCTTGGCGATTACCGCTTTGACGTTAGGCTTTTTCATCGGCGCGGACCAAGTTTGGTTAACACCGCGCTGGCAACTTGAAACACCGCCGCTTCGACCGGCACGGCGCGTGTTACCAGCACCGGTGGCGGGGCTAGCACAAGCTCTGCAGCCCCGCGTGCTGGCGCAGTGCGTGGCGCGTCCTGCCCAGCCACGTTGATGCGACGGGCGTTCACCTGCCCTTGCCCCCTGCCACGCGGCACCACAACGGTGGCTGCCTCGGGATACTGCCGCAACACGTTGCCGATGCGTTCGATCAATGTTGGATGTAACCAATCATCGGCGCGCACGGACAACTGCCAGGTGCAAGCGACGCCTGTCGCTATAGTTGGGGTTGATGTTGCCGTCGTCGGCACCAACGCGCTGGACTCAGTGTTCACGATCTGCGCACAACGTTTGGTTTGTTGCGCCAAGCACGCCATCGCGCGATCACTCGAACGTCGCGACGGTTCAATTACAACACACACCGGCTCAATCGGTAATTCGGCGCCGTCGTTAGCACTGTTGTTCCAGCGAATTTTAGCGCGCGCCGCTTGTGAGCGAAGTTGCACCCGTACCGCTGCGCGTTTCTTGTTCCCAAACGTTGGGAATTGCGCCAAAAACAACCGCAGCATCGGATAGGCCCGATCCACCTGATCGATGATGCGCGCGTTGCGTTCAAGTTTGGCTTGCAGATGCTGCGGCGATGCGAAGTAGTCGTGGCGCAACAAAATAGTTGGAGCGTAACCAAACGCACTCATGGGCGTGTCCATCAGCAAGTGCATGCGATAACACAGCACCGGGCCTTCACGGCCATACAGCGACGCTTCAAACCCACCGGCCTGACAAAACGCTGCCGTGCGCCACACCGATGCCCCCTCGGCAGCAATCGGAGCGGGTCCGGCGACCGGACCCAAATCATAATGCGTCGGCAATTGCCCTCCCGGCCCGCGCGGGACGACTCGGCCACGTACTGCCATGAGGGTCGGATTGTCCATCGCACGAACACAGGCCGCGACATAGCCCTCGTCGATTTGCGCGTCGGCATCAACAAAGGCAACCAGTGGCGCGCTGCAAAACCCAGCGCCGACATTGCGTCCTTGTGAACAACCAACATTCGCTTTGCACTTGACGTAGTGATGCAGCAACGGCAAGGCCAACGCAACGACGTCAGCGCGCAGGCCGTTATCGACTAGAATAATCTCGAACCGCGGTGTTGCTTCCACTCCTGTGGACGCAGCGCGAATTGCAGTACGAGCCAGTGTGCCAAGCAATTGCAACAACGAATCGGTCTCGCGATACGCCACGACCAGCATCGAGATCGCCGGTACACCCGCGGTTGACGATACGGCCAAGCCGCCCGCCGTTGTCAACTCGACATCGTTGGCCACCAAGACGCGCGTGATGGGCGCCTTCACGGTTTCGAGCAGAATTTGGCCTCGGGGCAACATGTTCATGAGGGGTGTAACACGACCAAGAATCGCAAGCCGCGTCGTCGATAACGTACCCATACACCGGAACCCTCGATCTCGTCAAACCAGGCTCACAACCCAGGGCAGTAGACCTGAGCGGCATCGGCCATGCACGGTTCACGTGTGCCGTTGCCATCCATGTCAACGAGCCACAGTCCCAGTGGACTCGCGATCGGACCGGCAACGCTAAAACTTGGCCCAAGCCCGTAACGATTGCCAAATGCGCAGCGCCCACCGGCGGCGGCAACACACGCGTCGGGCACCGCATCACCGTCGAGGTCAGCCCAGGTGATTTGCGCCGTGGGCATTGGTGCGGCAACGGTTTCCCACGCGCCTCGATTGGCGTACGACCACACAATCGTTGCGTCACGCCACGGCAGGTCGGCGGCAATGGCGCATTGCAACTGACCACCGGCAATGCCACAGCTATCAAGCGTGCCGTCGTGATCGACATCAACAAGTTGCTGGGCCTGATCGCTGGTGCGGGTTACCACCAGCGCGCCGCTTTGATCAAAACATTGTAGGTGCTGGTGACGTACACAAATCTCAAGTTGCCGATCAGCGTTGACATCAAGCAGCGTCAAACTGGCTGCTTCGATCGACGCTGGCAGCATCCGGACCCATGCGGGTCGAGCGCCGGCCAATAGCGGCGCGCAGCGCAGCTCGCGATTATGAGCAGTGCACGCCACCGCGCCCAACGAATCCGCACCGACGACAAATCCGGGCGCTTGCCACGGCATCGATGCCACAAGTCCGCCATCGGCATCTGCTCGTTGCAGCGCTACAAAGTCGCCACGACCATCGCCGGTGCCACAGTACACGCCGTCGCTGCGCAGCTCACACAGATCAGCTTTTGCATCGCCGGACATGTCAGCAACGGTGACCGCCAACGGCGGCACCGCCGACAATGCGGTGGCATGCCAACGCGGCACCACCAGCCAAGTCGAGGCGACGCCATCTCCGCAGGTTTCGCCACGAACCTGCGCGCCAACAGTATCGACGATGGTCGCCAAACATAGCGTGTGACGCAACAACATGTCGTCGAGCCGCGGCGGAGCCGTGCCGCCGAGGAACTGGCCGTCGTCACTCAAGCGCCACCATTGTGCAGCGCTACCATCACAACCGGCCATGGCAAGCCTGCCGTCGGCCATCGCCGTGACACATTGCCCATCGAGTTCGAGCCGGTCGTTATGTAACTGCCAGATCGGCGCAGCATTACAGTCCGCCAAGCGCAGCGTCGTGCCGAAAGCTTCAAGGCACAAGCCGGCGTGATAGACCTGGCCGCGCCCACTGCGCCGGCGGACTGACGTCGCATAGCGACGACGCAATAGCCCTTCGTGAAACTCAGACATCGACGAGCAAACCTCCGCTCCGCAAGCGCCGCAACTCTCGGTACATGCACCATAGCCACGCATCATGACTGACACAACATCGTACATAATATCGGGTTTGTTGATGGGCTCACCCAATACGTTGTAGCCACGAAACGCAACGATCGGGGCCGCCAGGTTTGCGGCGGCTACCGCGCGCGTCGTTGCTGCACCGACGAGCAAATGGTCGGAATGATCCAAGCCATGAGTTGCCACGACATCTAATGTGTTGACTTGATTCGGCTGAGTTTGCCGTAGCACCTCGGCCAATACTGCAATGACATCATCTTGGGAATATCGCTGCGGTCGACGCGCAACGGTGACCACCGAAGCCACCCGGCCCGACCACAAACTCAATAGACTGCCGCGAAAATCGCCTTGGGGACCACCGTCGGGCAAGCCCAAAAATACCAACGACACTGGCGCCGCAGTGCCCAGCGCTTGGCAATGCTCGGCCAGGTGATCGGCGATGACGATGGTGCCACAATTCCACGCTGTAGCAGCGCTGGCCACTTGGTACGCGTACATGACAGCTTGCTGCCGGTCCTCGGCGTAGGCTAACCCTTTTTTGGATTGGCCCGCCGTTACATACACGGTAACTACGCCCTCGCCGTGGGCCAGCGAAGTCCACAAGTCGGGCTGCATAAATAGCAAATCGTCGTCGGGATGGGCCACAATGTTGACGCGCGCAGCCGGCATCAACGCTTGGCCGTCAGGGAAAATATTGTCACCACAGCCGGTTACGGCGAGGCTCACCACAACGGTCGCGAACGCGGCGCACGCGGCGAAGCCAAGAGCTGCGGGGCAGCGCCGCGCCTTCACGGTTTGGTCACCACGACTTCACCGATATGGAAATAGTTTGCCAAGGCCACGCGCAAATTGGCATCGTTAAAATCTTCACCCATGGTCCATTGCCGAAATCCCTTCGGCACCGCGGGCACCGCAACGCTAGGTGCGCCACGCTGGGCGGCCAACAAAATCTGCATGCGCCGCGCGAACACCGGCTGTTCACGCCGCACAGCGTGGACCAAACCGATGGCAGAACCGATAATTACAACGCTGTTGAGCAGTACTAAGGCAATTCGTCGACGGTAACTAAAACCACCAATGGTATTAGCCACCCACGCGGCTGCTGCACAAACCAACACGGCAGCGGTTGCATAATACAGCCGTGGACCGTTAAGCGGCGCAGCGAGTAAAGTGGCACCAACAATAGTTGCAAATACTAACGCCAAGCCAAACGTTTTTGCTGGCCGGGTCACAAAGACGGCACGGCAACGCGCCCAAGTCATGGTGGTCGCGGGGCTAGTCGCGTTGGCAACGATGACAAGTACTGCAAACCAGGGGGCGAGCCACAGCGTAGTAGCTGGTGCGCGCCACACGATTTGCAGCGACGCGCCGACGGAACGCGATAACAGCGTTGCCATGACGCCAACTTTGCCAGCCCCGGCGTAGCGCTCCATTTGGCCAGGCGCAAAAAACAGAGCCAAAAAGCCAAGGCCCAGCCCGAGCACGCCAGCGATCGTCCATAACGGCAATTTACCTTGACGCCAGGCGAGGTAGGCGGCGATGGAGGCCGCGAGGACAAATGCCGGACCAGTGTGTTCATTGCCCAGGCCACCTAGCACGCCAAGAAAAAATACTGGCAAGCTCAACCAAGCGCTGCGTGCTTGTAGATTGCCGCGCAGGTAAGCGTGACACATGGCCAAAAGACCGAAGGCCGGCAACGCACCGACGACGTAATTGCCAAAAAACGGCCGATAAAACAGCATCGGGCCAACGCGAGGAATCGCGATCAAATACATCGCCAACAAGGTGGTGATAAACAACACGTCGTCGCGCCGCGGCCGCCGGCCAAGGCCCAGCGTTGCCAAGACCCAAAACGACAAGCTCATGAGCGCAGCGTGGGCAATCACATGAGCGGCGCCCGGCGCGTAGAGTGCATTGGTGATGTTTTCACCAAACCGCGGATTGCCGTGCAAGTAGTTGAACCGCACCACATCGAGCCAACTGGCGAGTGAAAACGGCCGCGCCTGATACTGAAACCAAATATACCAACCATCCAACCGCACCGGCTCCCAGGTAATACAAAGCACCGCCGCGCAGGCGAACACCGCGCACAAACCCCAGCCCCAAACCAGCCACAGACGGCGGGTCGGAGACGACACAGTGTCGAACGGGTCAGGCACCAAACGGTGCTAACACGTCGGCGCTAATAGTGAAAGCTTGAGCGTAATTGGTCCCGCCTCACTCAAAGTCCGAATGTCCGAATGTCCGAATGTCCGAATGTCCGAATGTCCGAATGTCCGAATGTCCGAAGGGTTACCGACGCGGGCCGACTTTATGAACGCAACGGACCGACAATCCGGTGATGCTAAAAAAATTGGTGGTGGCATGAAGCCAGCGTCGAGGCACCTACCCCCTGCGATGACAGGTTGACCGTTCCCTCGCGACGCTCGCGCCACCCGAGCCAGTTGATTTGCGCTCGTCGCGGAGGCCCGGAATGAACCGCTTGGGGTGCTTCGAACCGGGCACTCTCGACGCTGTTGTAGACCAGTAAAAACGTCAATCAAGTGCATAAATCTTTCAGGACAGGGGCTAGTGGGCGCAGCGAATCGGTCTTGTTCAACAGGAAGTTGAAACGAGATGATGCGCA
>JAGPDK010000241.1 GCA_018057605.1 Kofleriaceae bacterium
TGCGTATTCGGCGCTATCGCCACCGTTGATCAGCACCACCGCGAAATCCGCTAAGGTCACCACGGCGCCAGTGCCATTGTAGATCTCAATAAACGATTTGGCATCGGTCGCGGCCTGATCATAGTCAACCTCATTGATTACCAATCGTCCTGCCGGCCGCGGCGCATCCACCGTCGGGGCATCGGCTGCACCAGCGTCATTGCTCGCCGCATCGACCACTCGCGCATCGCGCCCCGATCGTCGCGCATCAAACGTTTTGTTGTCATCGCCACAACCTGTGAGTGCAACAACACTGGTAACCACCAACAAGGACAACGATTTTCGCATCATATGCGGCGACGATAACACTAGCGCCGTGACGCCGCCAATTGTTGGTCCCATGTCCATGGGACGCTTGTCGTCTAGTGGTAGAAAATCGTAGGTGATGGGGACCAAGGCCGCCTTTGCAGCGTAATATTTGCCATGGCGCAAGTTGAAACCCAGCAACAAGTTGCAGCAGAAGGAAACCAACCAGCAACTACCGTAGCGACACCGTCAACCTTCGACAGCGTGGCGCTCGAAGGTCAACGCTTGGCCCGCGAAACCGCCGGAGATCTGGCTGCCTTGGCTGCACTTTACGCAAACTTGCCGCGCCAACTCAAAGACTCCGTTGTACTCGCGACCCAACAACTGTTCGGCAACCGCGTCGCGGTCGAAGTCGTGGCGCAACACCAAGCAACCAGTAACCCAACCACCGACGACGCAAACAGCCTGGCCGCACCGGCCGCAATGGATGACCTACATCGCGTGATGGCGCATGCCGGCCACCATGTCACCGACCGCGGCGGATTCGTTTACGTGGTGTGCGCCGACGGAAGTTTTGAAATTGTGCATGCGCCAGGTGGCAAAGCGATCGGCCGAAAAATTACAGCCTCGGGTGTTTATGGCAAAGCGTGGACAACGTTAGCGGCCCTGGTGCCTGCGGCACCGCCAGCGCTACATGCCGAGCCCGCAACGAAAGCAACTGCAACATCGAACACCGATGCGCCATCGCAATCGCCACATGCGGGTCGGGAAGCTCCGACCGACCTCGCTGCTGGTATCGCCCATTTCAAAACCAAACCCGCGAGCATCCAAGGAGATACCCTCGACATCGCCCAAACACGAGCCCAACTCGGGCTTGGCGGCACCACCTATTCCTTGACCGGAATGACAAAAACCGAGGAGGAGTCTTTCAACACTGGCATGGCCGACAACAAAAGTCAGCTCGCCGCCGCGCAGACTGCCGCCAAGGACAAAACGTTATCCGCCGCTGCCCGCGCAACCCTGGTTGCACAACAAACCGACCTCAAAGCCGACATCGCTGCAAGCAACCAAACCAAACAAGAGGTCAACACCGACTACGCCGCAGACTTAGCCAAGGGTAGTGCCACGCAGGACATGTTTTATTGTTCCGGCCTGTCAATTTGGACGATGGCCGCCGCCGGCTATGACGTGAACGCGCAGTTGGTCGCCGCCGATGGGCAACCCTATTATGGCGACGTGCTGGCTGAAGTCATGGTTGACGCCAATGGTAAACGAGTTTTCCAGGCAAAAAACTCCGTCGGCAAAAAGCGCATCTCGGTCGAAAAAGTCTACGTCACCCTCAAGAAACTAATCGACGGCGACCCCAAGGCAATTGAAATTATGACGCGTGCGCAAGGCCGCACAACCGGTGGATCAGTTGGTGAAATCATGGGCACCGGCTATGAAACCGAACACGACGGCGACGGCTTGCCGCTCGCTGCACACGGCGCAGCGGGGGCATTTGAACTCGCCGGCATCGGGGCCGAGGTCGACGAGTTGCAGCAAAAGCCTGGAGATTTTGCGCAATCACGCCGCAGCAACAAGGACGCCGTCACCAAAGAAATCAAACAACGCGGCTTCGGCCATGCTTGGCAAGTGACCGAAACCCAGGTCTTCGGCGATGCGATGTTCGGTCAAGCCGGCTCGCCCGTGCCGGTCGCGGGCAAACTCGACGGCTGGCATAACGATGTTGCCTTCACGATTACCAACGACACCGATCCTGCGTTGGTTGGCAAGCATGTTGTGACCCACGCCAAACGGATCGAGGCACAAAACAAAGACGTCGTTAGCAACAAATCCGCAGACAGCAACAGCGATGGCGGCGTGCAACTAACCGGCAAACATGCCGTGCCAGATCACGGCCTCCCCGGGTACACCGACTACTCAGTGTATTATGGCCGCCTCGGCGAGAGTCGCTGGTATGGGTGGGAACCAGCTGTGGCACCAAGCAAGTAAACGAGCGCGCACCTACCCTACTTGGCCTGCGCTGCGTCGACACTGCATCGCAGTCACAACGTCGCCGATGTCAATTTTCAGTGCGACCAAAATGTCGTGTCTCCGGCCGCCAGCGACAGCGGCCATTGCTTAAGTCGTCGAAACTAAACGCCGCACACTCGGCCCGTCGGTTGCACTACCAACGTCATGCTTGAGGTCCGCCAATCGCCCAACCCCAAGGCTTTTTGGGTAGCGCTCGCGCTGATGTGCTGGTTTGTTCTAACCCAATCACGAACCGCCGCGGCGCAGGTGCATTGGGGTGTCCACGTCGGTGGCGGCATTGAAGGCGGCACAATTAGCAATGAACCACGCCCCGACGACATCATCGAAGCCGGCACGATCGTCGAATATTTGTTGCCCAAACGCAACTGGGGTTTTGCCGCCATCGTTGAGCAAGTGGCACGACAAACCGAGGGCTACGATCAACACGAAGAGCTCAAAGCAGATCTGTTAGTGCGTTTCGCTTCATCAAATCACAAATCTCGTTTTGGCCTTGGGGCCGGCATTCGGTCAATAACCCAAGAAAAAAACCTCGAGCAGTCACAGCAAACCCACCTGCCCGGCCTCGACATCTTTCGCATCGACGCCAGTCACACGCTCGTTGGTTGGCAGCCAGCGCCCGTTGCGCCAACATTGTTACTTGAAGCCTATGGCAGTTGGACCATTGGTTGTTATGCTCGTAATTCTCAAATCGACCACAACGAATTGCCGACTCGCGCTATCGGCTGCGGCGATACACTTACTACCTCGTACGTTTTTGGTATCCGCACCACGGCGACCTGGCGCTAACGCGTTGCAGGCTAACGCGTGCCGACGACCATCGCACCAACGCTGACACCCGCGCCTGGCAACTCCCCATCATGACGCGTCACGAGCTGCTCAGCGCTGAGCGTAGCGCAACTCACGAATCCACAATGGCAAAATAGAGAATCCAAACTGTAACACCGGCCGCAAAGCGTTACCCGGTCGAGCGCAATTCACGAGTGATTGGCAGCTATTGCCACCGTCATGGCAGTTGTTTGAAACCCCAGCGTTGTTGCTACCGCCAACATAGTAGTGGCCATTATAGAAGGCTGCCGCGAGTTGCACCGCACGTAATGGGAAGTACGCCGGAACGTTCTATCGCAAGGACCATCCGTGTTGCTTAACTCAAAATGTACAGCCGCGCCGCAGTCGTCGCTATCGGGCTCCCTGCAACTTGCAACATCCCCTTGCTGGCAAACCCAGAAGGTGACACGGTAACCAATGGTCGGAGCGGTTGTCGGGCGTAGAACAGGATTCGTCATGTCGTTTGGCATATTGTTGTTTTGCGCCCAGGCCCATGCGCAGCAAGCGTTGGGCGAACCTGGGCCTAATCAAGACGCACAGCCCTTTGTGACCCTTTCAGCTGGGCCGCTACTGTCGGTGCCGGCCGGCGATTATGGTTTTACAAACGGCGCAGGGTTCGGCGGCTTCGTTACCGCAACGGTCCGAATCGGTGCGCAGTTTTCGTTTGCAGCACGGTTGTCGTCGGCTGAATCGCCCAAGCTCGCAGCGTTTGGTGCGGTCAATCGACATTCCAACACCGTCGATGCGGGCATCAATTATTTCATTGCTACACCGCACGCCGTACGAGTCGTAGTTGCGGCCTTGGCCGGCAAACATTCTTCGGTCCCTGAATTTGACAACATAGAAACAGATTCCGGATTCGGGCTGCACGCCGAACTCGGCCTGCACTATTTCCCACACAGCATCCTGGGATTGATAGCTGTCGTTGGCTACTCCTACGCATGGACGACCAAGCTGCAAAGCGGTGCCGACGGTCCATCACCAATACCCGGCGCACGGATCGACATCGGTTTTGAAATGCTCAGCCTGAGCGCGGGCATCGAAGCCCGCTGGTAACCGGTACCGTGCGTGCGCGGATACGCGGCGGCGCGGCTCGATGGCTCAAAATGACGAGGCCAACGCACCTGGCAGTAGGTGTGTTGATGTGGCGACCCAACTCGCCGGTCGTCGCCTAGTTTAAAATGGCCAACAACTTAGCGCGCCCAGTACGCTTCGTCGTCGAGGCCTTCTTCGCGTTCGGGCAAGCCACGAGTCAGCCGTGGTGCGGCTTGAATCAGCACTTGGTAACTAACGCGGTTGGCGTAGCGGCACACTTGGCTCATCGACGAGTACGTCAAAAAATCATGGGTGTGTTTGGCCGAATTCGGCACCCGCGCGCGATGGTAGCGATTGGCCACGATGTCATGCAACAGCGCCGATAGGGCCGCGTCGCCAGCACCGTTGGTACTGGTGATGCGCGCCGGGCCACCATGATACGGCGCAATATGCGCGTACACTTGGGTTGGATTCACACATGCCGCGCGCCGCATCGGCCGTGAAAATTCATATCGATTAAATTCGGCGATGGCACCCGGTAACAACGGATAGCGGGTTTCGCGTTTGATCTCGTCGTCGGTATAGCCCGCCATATACAAGCCAATCGGGCCAGCAGTACACAGCACTAGATCGGTGTATTGCAACGCGCTTTGGCACGCCAGCAACGGATCGGATTCACCAGTCAGGGCTTCGGCTTCTTCTTCATTCATCGTCAAAATGTTGACGTGCTCGGCGATAAATGCGCGCCAAAACTCAGGTCGTTCAGCGATCACAAAACGTGTGCCCAACGTCAGCACCACGGGGACGCCCCGCGCTTTGGCCAGCTCAATCGCACGCAGCGTTGCTTGCGGCATCGGTTGGCCGGGATTACAGCGCAACAAATAGGCCGAAATTACCAAGGCGCAGGCATCGTCAAACACGCTGGCCGGAATGCTCTCGGGCCGCAGCTCATTCATCTTGCCCGCATAAATGGCAAACGTGCGTTCACCATCGGGCGTTACCAGCGCAAAGCAGCGGCCAATCGGACCATCGACCGGTTGCAAGTGGTCGAGGTTGACCCGCGACGAAGTGTTGGACAAATACCGATACCCCGACGTACCCAAGCGAATCTCTTCGCTCATCACGCCAAGCAAAATCGAGGCATCATCGGCCAGCAGGCTGTAATTGTGCAGCGTATTGCCGACCGTGCCACCAGCAAACTCGTACACAATCTGTTTGTTGCGCAGCAACTCGTCATACAGTGCAACCGCACGGTCATCGGCGATCACCGTCGATGCACCTTTGGCCAGGCCGTAGCGGGCTAGCAACTCGTCAGGCACGCGCGCATCGATGTCGACCAACGTTTGATCGACGCCAACCACATGGGTCTGTGCAGCACTAGCTTCAATGCCACTGGCAACAAACAGCGGGTCGCGCGCTTGCACAGGAAAATAGTGTTTATGTTTACGTCGTCCTGGAAATCGCACGGCAGACCTCGGCCGCCAGCTTAGCAAAATGCGCAGCCACAATTGGGTGCTTGACCCAGGAAGCTACACGCCAAGCCCACAATCTTGTCAACGCAACGAGCTATCGGGCGCAACGGCGTTGCAATGGTCGCGCCGTGCCCTTGCACCGCCTCGCAAACTCGCTAGCAACTCGGTTCCGTCGAAGCGGGCGCCCCGTGCTACGCTGGCGAGAATGAGGCTATCGACGCTGATTGCCGCGCCATTGGCGCTTACCCTGGCCGCAGGCTGCCATTGGGTATTTCGCAGCGCCGGTGACAGCGACGCCGACGCACCGATGCTCGACGCAGCATCCTGTAATGCAGGTACCAGCCTTGAAACCTCCCTGCACCAAGATACCTACATCGAAAAAGCTCAGGATCGGAACCACGATGACGCCGAAGCAATGCAGGTCAATGGCCCGACCACCGCGGGCTTGCTCGAGTTTCGCGCAACAATTGACCCTGCAACCGCGCGGCGCAAGCCTCGCTTTCAGTCGTTCAAACTTACGATACCCATCGCGCCATTGACCGCGTGCGCGGCAGCCTGCAACGCCAATTGTACGCACACCGATGGCCAAGTTTCGCTCGATCTGTTGCGCGACAGCAATTGGGATGAAAACGACGCAACCTGGACCAAGCGTACCAACGGAACATCGTGGGAATCACCAGGCGCGCTGGGGCAGCCCGACAACCTTGGACCGATCGCCGTTTCGTCGTCGAGTAGCAGCACCAACAGCATCACGTTTTCGGTGAATCCAAGCCAAAGCGACTTGTTGTGGTCAGCGCTTTCAGCCGACGCTGAATGGTCCTTCCGGATCAGTGCTGACCCTAACGTGACATTTGCGTTCGCTGACCGGTCAAAAAAAGTCTGCAATAACAACGTCCCGCCTCCAACCCTCACCATAACGTATTGCCCGTAAGGTACTCGCAACCCGATGGCCAACTCGAGCTCCGACGATACATCCGAAGTTGAACCCCGTACTGCGGCGACGCCGCCCGTGGTAATTCCATATCGCGAACTCGACGACGACACCTTGCGCCGAGTGATCGAGGCCTATGTGCTACGCGAAGGCACCGAATATGGTGCCCATGACGTCACGCTGGAACACAAGGTCGCCCAAGTGCTGGCACAATTGCACAACGGCACAGCAACGCTAGCGTTTCATCCAGCTACCGAAAGCGTTGATATCGTCGCCACGCACGATACCAACCGCCACCGTTAGCGCCGCATGCATCAGCAACGGTCTGAGCCACGCGAACTTTCTGTCGCAAACCGCGCCGACGGCTCCCTACAATACGGATCGTTGTGCAACGCCAAGGCGCCAAAATTTCGATGATGCGAACGCCACCCGTGAAAGCGTACGGCCAGCCCGTCCTCTACTCGCGAACAGGGCACGGATTTTGGCGTTGCAACATCGGCCGCTGCTGATCACTGCGGAGACTTCGCTGGGCCAAGCTCGCGCAGAACTGGTACCGTACTATGTTCCGCCCACATGCAAACTCATTGCGAACTTTGTGGCCAGGTCATCCGAGCGTGACATGACCTAGCCAAGCGCCAGTAAGCTTGGCTGAACAGCCCAACTTGATTCGGGCCAAACCGTTCTTGGCATGCAGCAGCCGGCCAGCGCAGCGAAGGCTATGCAGCCAAACTGTTGAGGTTTGCTAGCGCGTACGGCCTCGCTTGATTGCTCGACGATCATTTTGGATCGCGCGGTGATCGCGTTGTATTTCGCGGCGGTCGTGGCGCATTTCACGAGGGCCGGCATGGTCGCGCCGGTCTTCGCGTAGTTCGCGGCGATCTTCGCGCAATTCGCGCCGGTCTTCGCAAAGTTCACGACGATCTTCACGCCGTTCGCCGCGATCTGCATGCCGTTCGCCGCGATCTACATGCCGGTCACCGCCACCCGCGCCTGATCTGTCGCCCATGCGGTCGGCAAATGCCGGGGTAGCAAACGCAGCAACAAGGAAGCCAACTACCAGTGCGATCTTTGAAGTTTTGTTCGACATGCCACGTAGACGCAGCAGTCAGATGCAAAGTTAAAAACTACCAGCAATTTTTACACTGCACGCGCACGGCTCAATCAAACCGCACCAAGCGTGAAAACTCGACGCCACGCAGCACACGGAGCTGCACCTGGAAGTCGCCAACCCGTGGCGCGCTGGCATTCACGCCAAAGACCTCCTCAGAACAGTCGTCAACCGTTGACTGATCAGGTAGTGCCGCCAACTTCGACGAGGGTACGGTGCCACCTAACGAGGCTGCACCAAGAGAGCATTCAATGATGCGTTGACCGGAGTCGCCTTTTTGGGGAGCTTTACCATGACCAACATCGGGTAGCTGATCGGCAACCAAGTACGCTGCCGATCTTGGCCGCGGAGCGGACCAGCTGTCGTGCCAAAATACGCTGAAAACTCCGTGGTGCGCGGACTTGCCGCCCTCATCGCCGCCGCGGGTACGGTGACGCCCGTCCACGATACCTTTACAGCTTGGCCAGCGGCCCAGTCGTGAGTGTTGGCGCTGCATTCCACCCACTGCTTACCCGGCACTGTAGGTACCACCGTTGCTCGCAGCGCCAACTACAATTTGTCCAGGCGCGGCATATAAATCCTCCGCTGACTTCACATGTTCACCGCAACGCTGTGCGTGAAATTCACAGCCTTCACCGTCGCCAATTCGAATGCCGATGGCCTGCGTCGCGAACAAGTTACGATCGGCATGTC